>CAYJRO010000065.1:0-6026 GCA_964372425.1 uncultured archaeon | reverse complement strand
TATACAGCTCACTCCTGTCTACTAGGCGCTCCTCCACCTTCAGGCCCAGCTCCTTCTTGAGTTCTCTGTAGAGGTTCCTGATAGTCACTTCGGTTATGCCTGTCAGGTCGGCTATCTCCCTCTGCGTTCTCTTCTCCCCGATGAGCACTGAGGCTATGTATATTGCGGCCGCAGCTACGCCTGTCGGACCCTTGCCGGAAGTAAGCTCGTACTTCTTGGCTTTTTTAAGAATCTCGACCGCCTTTGCCTGCACCTTATCACTCAAGCCCAAAAGCGTGCAAAATCTCGGCACATATGTTGTCGGGTCGGCGGGCAATATCCTCAGGCCCAGTTCCCTGGCTATGTACCTGTGGGTCCTGCCTATCTCCCTCCTGTCCATGCCGCTTGCTTCGGCTATCTCGTCCAGCGTTCTGGGACTGTTAAGTTCCCTGCTGACAGCATAAGTTAGCGCGGCTATCACAGACTCGATGCTCCTGCCCCTTACAAGTCCTTTGTTGACAGCTTCCTCGTAGTATCTAGCTATCCTCTCGTGGACCGTCTTCGGAAGACCCAAAAATGAGACTATCCTCTGTAGTTCGGAGAACGCGAAAGAAAGGTTCCTGTCCTTGCTCTTGATCAGCCTCTTGTGCCACTTGGTGAGCCTGTAGTACTGGGCCCTTTTCTTTGCAGGAACCTTGTAGAGCTCGCCGACGCCCTTTCCTATTTCAGTTGTCAAACCTTTGTCGTGCTTGGTGAAACTGAGGGGAGCTCCAGCCCTTGCTCTTTTGCTCATCTGTTCGGTATCGAAAGCCCTCCATTCCTGTCCGGTGTCTACCAGAGCCTCCTGAAGCACGAGCCCGCATTTCTTGCAGACAAGCTCCCCCCTGCTGGGGTCTTCTAAAAAATCCTGACTTTTACACTCGGGGCATTTCTTGCCGAACCTGCTCTTTTTTGCCATAAGAATCGGTGTCCAACGAAAGGTTTATAAATTCTAATTTAACCGAAAGGCACTTAAACTTTACCGTTTGCAACCGATTATCTATTTTACAAAGTATATGATTTATTATACTAGTTGAGCGAATTTCTGAAGGCCGAACCTGAGCTTGTCGGTGTCTATCAGGACTATGCCTTCGTTCAATGGAAACGCCACGTTGAACACAGGCACTCCTCCCACCAGCGCTATCTTTGTCCCTTTGTGGGCATGACCGTGTATCACCAGCGTGGGCTTCCTGCTGGCCAGGACATTTTCGTACCTGTAAGACCCGAGGCCGCCGTATGCCACAGGCAGCTCACCCTCCAAAGTCTTGTAAGTGGGAGAGTAATGCATCAAAACTATCCTCAAGTCGCTCGAAAGCCTTGTCAAAAGCCTGTCGACAAGCTCCACGCGGCTCTCATAAACCTTCCTTATGTTCAGTATGTTGGCAAGCTGCCACTTGGTGGGGTTATCCAGACTGCCTATGGTGCCAATTATGCTTACAGTCTCGGAGCCAATCTTAAGCATGCAGGCTTCGTCGTCCAGGAAATTAACGTCCTTGAACATGCTGCTTATTTTGATCCGGTTGTCCGGAATTAACTCGTTGTTGCCGAAGCATGCGACCATGGGGCATTTTATCTTTTCTGTAAGAACTTGATGCAGCTTCTCATACCAGTCCACCATGCCCCTTTCTATCAAATCTCCAGCCAGCAGGAACAGGTCGGGCTTGACTTCCAGCTTGTTCAGAGAATCTACAAAAGCATCGAAATATGTGGGAACATGCATGTCCGCCGTTGCGGCTATGAGCATGATTACTATTTAAAGTTTCGTCCTTAAATTGAGATTATCAAGAATATGCCTGTAGAAGAAAATAGCAAATATCGTAGTCTTAGGGAAAGACTGAAAGAACTAGAAAATGATCTTGATGAGTATAAAACAAGGGGTCTTAGGAATGTTGAAAGGCACTTGGAAATGTCCAACGTAAGCATGCTACATGCCGATTTACAACTCATCTTATCCAAACATCTTATAAAAGACGGTTACAGGGCTTTAGTAGAAAGTCCTATAAAATCGTTCATTTGCGACATAGTAGCTTTGAGAGATAGCGAAAAATTTAACATAGAAATAGAAACAGGGTTATATAACATCCGCGATCGGGACTTCAACATGGAAGCAATGATTAGAGAAAAAAGGGCGAGAACCATCAGCAAGGCGGCAAGATACAGTCACCTATCATACAGCTTCGGTTTCGGTGTCCCACCCAACTATTCAATACAGATGCCGCGGGAGTTTTCACGTCTTCCTGAAGAAAGAAGAAATGATAAGATAGCAGAACTCAAAGGCATTTGCGATGCTTATTACAGAAACCCGCCAATAAGCTATGAACAAATTAAAAATGCGGTAGTAGACTTCATATTCATCATAGACCCCATAAATTCTACTGTAACTAAGAAATCCACCAAAGATTACATAGAAGCGTGCTCTGTGTTTTGAATAGTTTAAACAGGATTAATTAATTATGGTACTGCTGATAGCCCTAGCCACAGTATTGGCTGTAAGCCTGCTGGGAATAGCCGGTGGGGTGCTTCTAATCTACCGCGAGAAGTGGGCTAAGCTGCTTTCCAAATACCTCATAAACTTTGCCATAGGTGCCATGCTGGGGGTGGTGTTCTTTGACCTGCTACCGGAAGCTATTAATCTACAGCCAACATATAGCATACTCACTTATTCACTGATAGGCATACTTATATTCTACTTTCTGGAAAAGACCCTGCTTTGGTACCACCACCACTCTGTCGAGCACATAATATCCCACAAGAAAGGCAGGCATCCTCCTGAAGAGAGGGCGCATCCTGCAGGCTACCTGATAACCTTCGGCGACGCTCTGCATAATTTCATAGACGGTCTGGTCATGGCTGCAGGTTTTCTTGTAGACGTAAAGCTGGGAATTACTACAGCCATTGCTATATTGCTCCATGAGCTACCGCAAGAGATGGGCGAGTTCGCGATTCTGAAGCACGCTAATTTCAGCAGGTTCAAGATAATAGCATACAGCCTGTTCGCACAGATGACAGCTGTCATAGGAGTTCTGCTGGGGTTTTTCTATCTGCCTGTTTTCGAGGGTGCGAAAGCAATCATGCTAGCCGTTGCCGCGGGAGGTTTCATCTACATAGCTGGCGCGGATCTTATACCAGAGACACATAGAGAAAAGGATTTCATCAAATCACTGGCACAGATAGCCCTGTTGCTACTGGGGGTTTTTGTCATGTGGTATGTTGGGATAGTTTTTGCAGAATAGCACAGCACTTATCTTCCTATGCTTTCCGTGAAAGAGATTATCTCATCCGATAATTCTATAGCATCTGTCTCAAAGACAGTATCGTTCAGCTTGTAGACAGCGGTTTCGGCTCCTTTGCTAGAAGAGTCGTGGTGGGTCGTCGTTATCACAGCGCTGCCATCCCTTCTCAACTCGTCCAGTCTGAAAGATTTTTCTAGCCTGCTTTCACGGAAACCTAAACTGAACTTGTAGGTTTGGCCGGTTTTAATATACTGTGACTTTTTGCCACTGACCCTGCCGCCACCAACCACCTCCAAGTATAATTCTATACATGTAGGCACAGCTCCAGAGTAGTCTATCGTCCCGAACACCATACCATATGTCAATTTCACTTTAACCATGCTAATCTGTTGGAAATTAATCTTTAAATGCTTTTGTGCCCCAGAAGGGATTCGAACCCTTGACCTTCTCCTTAGGACGGAGCTGCGTAACAGTCTTTTAAGACGTCTGTCCAAGCTGAGCTACTGAGGCCTGAAATAAATTCTATGGACAGTTAAGCATAAAACGATTTACCTAATTTAAGTATTTAACTGACCAACAGATTATCAACCGGGTGTGTGAAACATGGCGAGGGAACGTTTTAGTCGCAAAGTGCTGAATCGTATGGCATACAGGCCAGTTAATCCGGAAGCCGCAGAATACGCTATTCAATACATAGACGAGTTAGCCAGGGAAGACCCAAGGAAAGCAAGGATGATAGCAGACTCTTTATTGGTTGCTGTCGAGACAGAATCGTCAACCGAATACAAGACTATTACACAGGTAGCCAGGGATTACGCCAGCGTTATCGGAAGGGTGGCTGGTGAAGGAATAGCTAAAAGGCTAAAAAAGAAGCCATAATTACTTTGTAGATTTAGTTAAGTTCAAGTCCCTGCAAAGAACCCACCCGGTCAGCACAGGTTTTGTCACTTCCCACCACTTTATCTGCCTTCTCTCCTTGGAAATCAGCTGCACATTCTCCAGGACCCTCTTCATGTTGTCGCTCAGCCTCATTCCCTTTACAGGCCTGGTTATCCTGCCGTCCTTGATCTCGAACATCGCATCCCTCGGTATGGTGGAAAAGTCACCTGCAAAATAGTCCCTGAACCTAGTATACCATGTGTTGGTTATGTAGACGCCGTTCTTTACTTCGGAAATCATCTCCTCAAGATTGCTATCCCCCCCCTCCAAGGCAAGGTTCCAGTAAGTGGGGTATATTATACCGGCGTTTCCTGTCGGCTTGGCTTTGAACTTCTTGGCGGTGGAAGTGTTGTGAAGGAATGTCCTCAAGACGCCGTGGTCGATTATCTTGTTGGTCTGCGTGGGTCTGCCTTCCTCGTCGAACAATGTCGAGCTGGCTCCGTTCGGTAGCCTGCCGTCGTCCAGCAAAGAAAAATTGTCGCTAGCTATCTTCTGCCCTATCCTGCCCTTTAGGAAAGACATTCTAGAATCCACTTCGAAAGCGGAAAAGGCATAAGACATGTAGTACAGCATGTTGCTCATTATCATGGGTCCGAAGATGACATCGTGCTTGCCCGCCTCGCCTTGCTCGGGCTTCTTGTATTGCTTTGCCAGCATGCCGGCCTCCTGGCCAGCTTTCTCTGGCTCAAATCCTTTCATAATCCTTGAGACTGAAACAGAATGGCCAGACTCGTCCTTCTCCACGAAAGCTCTCAGCGATATGCTGGCTCTGGTGCCCTTGTCGGCGGCGTCTATGCCGTTGGAAGTGAATTTCCTTTCATCCCACGCATCCGAATAAAGAACACCCGCACATCTCTTGGCGCCCTCTGATACGGCAGCGTTGATAGCGCCGTCCACAAAATCCACGTTCCTGTCAGAAAGGTCGGCTACCTTCTTGTCATAGCAGTCTTTCAGCTTGCCATACTTGAACTTGCTGTCCGCTATGCCGTGGTAGTCACCCTTGGGCATCATCATCTTGGCCATCTTTATCATCTTTGAAAGGAACTTGTCCACGTCCTCCTTCCTGATGTTTTTTGTCTTTGATACAGAGGAAAAGGTCTCGGACTGGGAGGGATTATCAAGCGAGCTGGCTATCAGCCTTTTTTTACAAGAAAGGAAGACTTCTACGTTCACAATGTCCCAGGTGGTGTTAAGGGTTATGTCGTTGTTGGCGAACCTTATCTGCCTCGTAGTCCCGTTCACCACAGTGGCTACTATGTCGTCCGCCCCCAGCTTCAGCGCCCTTTTGACTATGTATTCCCCAATCTCCATATCAACTACCTATCGGTATGCTTCTCAGCCTTGCATAAGGTCCACCCATCCACACAGGCACGCCGTCCATAGGCTCGTTCTTGCCGCATGTGCCAGAAATGAATTGCAAATCCTTGCTCAAGGCGTCTATGCTGGAATAAAAAGTAGGTGTCTGCACCTCCAGCTTGGGCGACCTCACAAGACCCTTCAGCTCGCCGTTCTCTATACTGTAGGCTTCCCCCCCGGTATATTTTGCATTGAATCTCTTGTCGTCAATGTTCCATTCATTGTACGTCTTGATGTATATTCCGTTCTTGATGCCTTCCAACAGTTCTTCAAAACTGTGGTCGCCGGGTAGCATGAAAGTGGTGGACATCCTGACTATCTGCTCCCTGTCATAGTCAGAAGCCCGCGCTGCACCGTTGCTTTTTATACCGAAGGCAAAAGCGGTCTCCCTGTTGTGCAGGAAGCCGTTAAGCATGCCGTTTTTTATAAGAACCCTTCTCTGCCCCGGCACACCCTCGTCGTCATATTTGTAAAAGCCGT
>CAYJRO010000064.1:0-6062 GCA_964372425.1 uncultured archaeon | reverse complement strand
CGTCTGTAGACAGAAGTTTTTGCAGCCTAGACAATTGCCGTATGGAAGAGAGAGTTAAATGTCGGTAGAGTAAAATTATCTTTGATAAGCTTGGCCATATTCCAATCGGCATCCAATTTCCTAGAGTTCTTGACCAACTACGGTTATGTGGGACTGTTCTTAGTATCGCTGCTGGGCACGTCTTCAATAGTCTTCAGTGCGAGCTATTATGCGCTGCTTTTTTCTATGGCTGCGACGCCTGTCTTCAACCCAATTATTATTATAATAATATCTTCCATAGGAGCGGCGCTCGGCAACTTCGCCAGCTATTTTGTAGGCTATGGTGCAAGAAAGAAAATCTTGAACAGCAAATACGTCAGGTTCTTTGAATTTGCTCAAAAATGGTTCAAGAGCAACGGCTTCCTGACGGTTTTCTTTTTTGCCCTTACTCCGCTGCCGGACGAGATAATAGGCTTCACGGCAGGTTCCACGAAGTACAGGAAGAGGATGTACTTCCTCGCTGTTCTGTGCGGCAAGCTGATACAGACCAGCCTGATTGTACTTGGGGGCAGGTATTCTTACGATGTCCTGTTCAGCAGCGTTTTTTGAAACGGTATTTATCAAGCAACATTGGTATGAACATTGTACAAAAAATCGAGAATTGTACGGCACCGAAAGGCACTTAAAGATTACTGTTCAATAGTAAACTAGTGAGAATGCATGACAAATGAGAACGAAATCTCGAACACCCAAATACCGCCAATGGAAGGTCAAAGGCTTCGTGAGGAAGCTGTACGCGATGCGCAAAATCACTATTCAAAAGGACCACGTTTGGCTCGGGACTACTTCGTTGAGGAAGCTCTACGACGCGAATGGTATGAAAGAGGGGTGCCTACCAGTCAGAACATTCTGATTAGAGAATTCGGTGTAAAAGACCGCGATACGATGTGCAACGACCAACACGCTGGATGGGGATGCATACGAACAAGAGATCACAGAGACGGGTATCATGCCGTTTACCAGCCAAGTGGTAAGATAATCCTTGCCTGGGGCGAAGATGGAAAGGAGTTCAAGGTGGAATGTAGAGTATACGCCGACGATTATTACTAGACATCATATAGCAAGGCAGTGGGGTTCTTGAGAACAAAATCCTTCCCAATCTTTCCGAGCGGTAAAATAGTCGTGAGGAAATACCCCAGTGAACTAATTAAATATATCAAACCGTCGCCTTAGGAAGTACTGTGGAACTTTTATGTTATTATAAATCTATTAATTCAGCTTAATACTATATTCAATAAAAGGTGTGGATTTTGACAGAAGGGTTGTATCAGCATTCAAAGGAGAACTGGAGAAGCGGCAGCGAGCAAGAGCACGATTTGAAGAAGCAGAGGCTCGTCACATGGAGGGAGCAGCATACTGTCGAGAGGATAGAGACGCCTACGAGGCTGGAGAGGGCCAGAGCTTTGGGGTACAAGGCCAAGCAGGGGCATGTGATGGCTAGGGTAAAAGTCGTCCGTGGCGGCAGGACTAGGCCGAGATACCATAAGGGAAGGAAGCCCGCGAAGGCAGGTATGGTCAAGTTCAAGCCGGCCAAGAGTTTGAGGTGGAGTGCCGAGGAGAAGGCGCAGAGGAAGTTTCGCAACTGCGAGGTGCTGAACAGCTATTACGCCGGCGAGGACGGGGTACACATGTGGTTCGAAGTCATACTTTTGGACAAGAATCATCCTAATTTAGCAAATGACGCGAAGGTGAGCCATATAGTTAATCAGAGGAAGCGTGTGCACAGGGGCTTGACTAGTGCCGGGAAGATAAGCAGGGGCTTGTAAAATACAAGATTCCAAGCCTTTTCATAATCCGAACTTGTTTCTATCTGCTTGTTCAGTCTAGATTTTTTACATTCAAGTTGCATCAACCAAACATCGGATCATACTGTCTTGGTTTTTTAGTCTTGTTTTCTGTCTGGTTGGCTTGGACTACTGTGGGTTCATCCCCGAATTTCTCCAGATAAACTTCAGATATTGAAAGGTAATCTTTAAAAATGCGACGAATCAGCCCTTCTTCCTTTCCAGGAGCTTTACCATTTCCACACTCACTGTCAGAGGTATGGCTACTGCAGCCTCTGATAGCTCTATTGTCACTTCACGTTTTGTCTTGTCGTATCTTGTGACCTTCCCCTTTTCTCCCTTGAACGGCCCGCCTATGACCTCCACAAGGTCCCCCAAGTTCAGTTCTACGTTGACTTTGCTCGGCTGCAGGAACTTGCTTATCTCCTTGATGTCGATAGGCTTTCTTATTATACCGCGTACATTCACCATCGCCTGTGTGGCCCTTTCTATATCCTTCAGGTCGCCTTCAACAAAGATGTAACCCCTGATCTCTTCAGGATGCACCACCGACTGCATGACTATGCCTTCTTCCTTGCATCTAGCCGCAATAGCCTCCATGACTATGTTTTCCCTTCCGATGACCGTCTTTATTGTGTATAACATTTCAATAGCCTCCCAACAGGGCGAAAACCAGGAAAAACACGAAACCCATCATGCCTATGATGAGCACTCCCAGCCCGCAGATCCTAATAATCTCTTTCATATCATCCGTCGTAGGCTTCCTGGCTACGCTCAGCACTCTTTTATAATCCTGTAGCAGATCGGCTATTTTTTTAAACACCATAGACATCACTCCACGAAGTCCACACCCAGAAGCTTTTCAATGTCCTTCTTGGCCTGCTGGCTCCACGACTTGCCGGGTCCGAATATCTGGGGCGATTTCACACCCGTGATTATAAGCATTGTTTTTAATACGTTGCCGAGATCCCTTTCTACTCTGGCGCCCCAGAGGACTTTTGAATCCTCGGCCAGCCTGGTCGAGACATTGTTCACTATATGCTGTGCTTCCTTTGTGGTCATGTTGGGGCCGCTGATTATGTAAACCAAGGCTCCTCTGGCGCCTTCGATGCTCACATCTATCAAAGGATTGTTCAGTGCCTTGTCGATAGATTCTTGCGCCCTGTTCTTGGTGTCGCTTTCACCTACGCCTATCATTGCCAGCCCGCCGGATGACATTATTGCTCTGACATCTGCAAAGTCCCTGTTTACCAGGCCGGGTTTTGTTATAAGCTCTGTGATGCCTTTGACAGCATTGACCAGAATCCCGTCAGCAATACCGAAAGCATCTACCAGCGTTGCATGCGGCACGATTTCCAGCAGCTTGTCGTTAGGAATTACTATCACAGTGTCAGCCACACTCTCCAGGTTCTTGAGCCCTTCTTCCGCGTTCTTGTATCTTTGCCTGCCTTCCATGGAAAAAGGCAATGTAACGACTGCTATAGTCAAGGCGCCGGCTCTTTTAGCTATTTCTGCTATCACCGGCAGGCTTCCGCTTCCAGTGCCGCCTCCAAGTCCGCATGTCAAAAATACTAGGCTTGAGCCCTGCAAGGCTTTCTTAATCTCTTCCCTGCTTTCTTTCGCAGCTTCAGCGCCGATTTTAGGGTCGGCTCCTGCGCCCAAACCCTGTGTCAGGGTCCTGCCCATCAATATCTTTTGGTCAGAATCTGTGTACAGAAGGTCCTGGGCATCCGTGTTCAGGGCTATCGTCTCTGCCCCGAAGACGCCTATCTGCATCAGCCTTGTTATCGTGTTGTTTCCTGCGCCGCCCGCTCCGACCACCTTTATCTTGGTCTTCCTTCCCTGTATCATCTCGTGCAGTTCCTTGTCTGCGGCGTGCTCCTTCATCCTTCTGTTGTCTACAAGATGTTTCATGGCCATAAGAATACAATTAATTAACTTTTATTTGGTACTTAAATAATTTATTGCTGCCGGTAACTTAATGTTCATACTGTCCACTAAGAAGAATATGGTTTGTGCGGATTAAAAATACTTTATTTTAGATTGTTGTTGATACCGAGGTTAATTTCTTCCATTTAAAAAATATATTTATTTCATCTTTCAGCTCTTCTTAAAGCTTTCTGAATTTCAGAATCGAAAACATTCAAATTTAACACCGGATCCTATGTGTTCATAGAATATTTTGGTATTATGATAACTTATAAAATACCACATAAACGTTCTGTACGTTCCATCAATTTTTTAATCTTTTTGGAACAGAAGACTATTTCTCCCCCATCACCATAGTAAATAATTACTTCACCATCAACGCCCCCTTCAAACATCCCATCCTTAACACTTCCGTAAAATAATTCTTTTCCCGACGGGTTTGTCCATCTTTTTGTCTCTCCATCTTTAGACTCTTTTCCATACTTATCTATCCAGTCTATCAATGTTTTTACAAGTGGCTGAATCATAGAAGCCTCATATTCATTAGCCTTTGTTAACCTTCTGGCACCATTTTCCATACTCATTCACCTTTGTAACCTAAAGCTTTCAGTCGTCTCTCGTACTTTTCTGTTTCTTCCATATTTACACTCCAGTTTTATAAATTATTAATGCACTGAAAAGTATTTAAAGCTTTCGTTACTTATAGGTAGTTATTTTATTATGATTGTACTTGGTTTAATATATTGACGCAAACTTTACTTTTTCCACTTCTTTCATCCATTTCTTGATGGCGTCGGCGATACTGGACTTTATGTTGTTGGATATCTCCAGCTTGCTGTCGAAGACTATCTCAGCTTCCTTTTTGTCTATTTTTACACCGGTGCTATTGCCATCGGCTCCCGTGAAGTAGGTTACAATAGCTTTTACCTTTTTTTCGTCTTCCTTGACCTCTTCCTTGATTTCCAAGTCATATGAAAGTTCCTTTCCAGCTAGAGGGTGGTTGAAATCTATTGTAACTCTCCCGCCGGATACACTAGTGATCTTGCCATTCAGGCCGTTGGCGTTTATCATGCTTCCCACCGCAGGGTCTACGTTGCTGTTCCTAAAGTCCGACAGGGAGAAGATCCTGACAAGCTCGGTGCTCCTCTGGCCGAAGGCCTGCTCCGGAGACAGTTCCACGTGTTTCTTTTCTCCCACACCTATCTTTTTTATCTCTTCCTCCAGGCTTTTGAAAACGAAGTTGGCACCGACTATCACCGGCAGGGGCCTGTATCTTGCCTGGGGATTGTAGACGTTGCTGCTTTTGGCAGTCTCCTCTATCGTAGTGTCGAAAACATTGCCAGTTTCCTTCACTCTACCGGTGTAGTTTAGGTAGATGAAATCTCCCTCTTTCATAAGAAAATGATTTGACCGCAAAGTTTTTAAAGATTAGTTTTCAATATATTTATGATAATCATGAATCTTATTGGTGTTGTGCATAAAAACGAATATTTGGAAGCTTTAATTAGTATTATAAAAGATAGATATCCTAACGGGCCATTATCTTTGATGTTGGAAATCCCCACGGATTTGCCCGAAGTGGTATATAACGCATATGGTAAAAATTTTTCTATAAAAGACAAAGACCGCTATTCATGTGTGCCCAATTTCTTTGGTCCTCTTGCTTTATATTACGACTCTGGTGGCACTAGGATAATTTTTGGTGACATTGGAAGACAAATAAGAATAAAAGATAAGAAACCAAAAAGTACGGGATATACCAGAGCTTTAGTTGATCATCTTTTCTTTCATAAAAGAGATCGTGCGATGACTGATATTATAATGAAAGAGAGGCCAGAAGTAGTTGTTGTTGGAAGATTGCACGCAGATTATATCAAAAAACAAATCCCTGATGCTCACTATATAGTCATAGAGGACAAGATTTCTTATTATTTGGGTCCAAAGCCCCACAGACCGGACGAATTATTTTTAATAGAAACTAACTCTGATGCGACATGGCAACTGTGGAAACCTTAGTATATGTCTCAAATCTTCTTTGCGCCGCCGCAAATCATGCAGAACCCGCTTGCTGTATCTATGCACTGGTGGCATATCCTGCTGCCGCAATATCTGCAGGAAACCAAGGCTATGACTACCCTACCGCACCTCTGGCATATGTCGCCGACTGTCATGATTAAAGATATTTATAGTTTTACGATTAATAGTTAGATGTGAGTCCGAGGGTTTTGGATGGCGAAAAAGCAGTCTGAGCATATGGTATGGGTGGACAAGGAGTCTGGGCAGAAGATAGTTCTGGCTTACTCCCATCTT
>CAYJRO010000063.1:0-6143 GCA_964372425.1 uncultured archaeon | reverse complement strand
AGTTGATCGTGTTCGTCCCGTTCCATATGGCAAGCCTCCCCAGCACGCCGTCCCCAGTGACAGTCCCTCCGGCTGCCTGCGCATCGCTCCCGCAGAAGAGAGTGCCGTTGCTCGTGCTATCTATCGTGTCGCAACCGCCCAAACCAGACACAGTTATCGTGCCACCGCTCACATTAAGCAAAGTCCCAGTGCCGACTACGTTCAATTTGCCTTGCGGAGTGCTTGTTCCTATGCCGACATTGCCCCCACCCTCTATCACCATCAAGTCGGCGTTGTTGACTTTGAAATAGTGCTTGCCGCCCGCATCAAAAATGTTGTACAGGATGTTTCCAGGAGAGGCGTCCTGGACGACTATGCCATAGTTGGTAGTGCTGGTCCTGTTCTGGGTGCTGAAGATTGCATATCCACTGAATGGCGACAATCCGACAAAAGCAATCCCGTTCGCCAAAATATTCCCGCCGTCCACCTGCAGCCTGTACTGCGGGCTTGCCGTCCCTATGCCAACAAAAGTGCCATTGTCATAAACGAGCGAATTGCCTATGGCGTTTGTACCAGTGAACTTTGCCAGATAGTTCTGCGTGCCCGATCCAGTAACGGTGCCGCTTGGATTGACATCTATACAGCTTATGCCGCCGCTATCACCCAGACCTCCTATAGCCTGATTCGCGGGGCAGGCGTTAGGATAGTTGGTAAGATTGTTCCAGCCCAACCCCAGATCGGAAACCAACTTGGTAGCGTCCACCGTCCCACTCGCTATCTTTATCCCAGTAACGGCTCCGCTAGCTATCTTAGCCGAAGTGACTGCAATGTCCTGTATGTCGTTAGTAGGTATGCCCTGCGTGCCGCCGTAGAATATGCCGCCAGTATAAGTGAAGTAATTTACGCCTGTTATGTTGTAGGAGATCATGTTAAGATTAGTGTCTATAGGCGACAACTGTGATAGCGGGTGGCCCTGCGTCTGTGCCAGCGCGACATCCGATATAAGAACAATAGCCACGGCTAACAAGAGCACGCTACCAAACGCGCCGACATCCCTGCGTCCTACTTCCATCCGACTTTTTACCCCCGATTTACAGCAAATATGCTAACCAAAAAAGCTTCGACAATCACACCTTCTCGCCCAAGGCCTTTCTGATCAAGTGTTCAAGAGCAGAAGATATGTCATGAAAGCCGTTCTCGTTGGCGAACTTGTCAATCTTCACCCAGATTACGCTGTCCATGTATACTGAACGGCCGGATTTTACCATGTATACTATTAATATATTTCACCAATAGACTATTTAAATATTATACTATCATACTATGCCAAAAGCCATTAATTTTTGTAAGGAAAAGGAAAGTTAATTATGGAAGAACAGGGAGACAAGGAAGAAAAGTCTCAGCCTATCCAGTCAGAACACGAATTCAAGAGGCCAAAGCACCATTTCAAGAGGATTTTCATCATCTTGACCGTTTCAGTAGCGTTTGTCTTAGCTGTCACGCTTTTTGTAAATTACAATAACGGACAGTACCAGTTACAGACATCCGAATCAGGTACCGGCCCGCCTCAAGAACCATCCAGTTCGGAGACAGGCCAGCCCGCCAGCCCCGCCGAAACTACCAGGCCATTACCAAACATACCACAGCCCACAGAAGGCGGCGGCTACCTCTGTCCAAAGGACTATTGCACCAAAGAAGTCCTCGGCGCAGGCCCGTGTCCGTCATGGACAGGAGTAGACGGTACTTACTATGACCAGGAGTGCTACGACTATCCCAACAATGCCAACACCGCTGCCGGCTGCGATACCAACAAGATAGTCTACTACAGGATATGCGGGGTAAGGAAAATCTAGGCATTCAGCCCAGCGCGCAGCCGCTTATTGTCTTGAGCTGCTCTACGGTCTTGACCCCAGGATCAACATTGTTGTTGTACACTATGGCAGGGAAGCTGGTGCTGATGTTCAAACACAACTGGAAGTTCTGGTCACTTGTATCGCACGGAACATAAATCTTAGGCGAGAAAGAGCCAAGCGTGTTGAGCTGCTGGAAGGTTGCCTGCACTATATCAGGTCCTGCTACAGTCTGGTTCAGGAAGCCGATTATCCTCACGCCCTTGCTGTCCAGGCAGTCTACAAATCCCCTGAGGTTCCGCATCTGGCTGACTGATTCCTTGACAAAAACAACACTCTGAGTCAGAAGCTTGCCGTCCTTTGTCACCCAAGCCTCTGCGAGATTGGACGTGCCATCCAGATTGGTAATCTTGACTGCAATCTTGTACAATCCGCTTTCTTCTTTGGTCGATATTACCTCTGCAATAGTGCCAGGATTGGCCAGTTCGTACAGCGCCTTAACATCGCTTTCTATAGATCCGGCATCGGCTGTGCCGCCATCGCCAAAAGGCAAATTCGTGCACCCAGCCAAGACAACAGCTACGGCTATCAGCGCACACAAAGCAATTTTTCTACTAGGCATAATTAACAATAATAGCAAAGGGCTATTTAAATATATTTATGAGGATGCCCTTGGCCGTACTGGTCTTCTCCACGTTTTTCACAATCTCCTTGTCAACATTATCCATGGCAACCTTCTACATAAACTCCGGTACCAGCTGCAACGGCGGGGACTTTTGCGTGTTCTCCCTCTGGAACCTTTCCAACTCCCATGTCGGCAGGTGCGGCTACTATACCAACTACACCGTATGCACGGACGAGCTGACCTCCGTGTCTGTGAAGAGTGCATGCGCAAGCAACGAGGGAAAGATGCTGAACTTCTACCAGGAGAACAACACCCACATCGAGCTGGCAAACGGCAGCTATACAAATAAACTGTGCTCTATTCCTAAGAAGGCATGCGTCTTGAGGACAAGCTGCCTGGGCGGGGAGTCGCCTGTCATCTCCATGTTCGACAATACGAACTCGCATGCCGCCAACAAAAGCCACTATCCGAAAGTCCTGTGCTGCTTCGATGACAACAGCGCGCCCGTAATCACCAATGAGACGGCGGCACCTACGTCTGTAGACCCCGGAAGCCCTTTCAGTATCACAGCTAACATAACCGACAACGGTCTCGTCGACACAGTCACTGCCACCATAAGATATCCCAACTCCACCTCGACAAACGTCACGATGAGCCGTCTGGTAGGAGATTTGTATTTTTCTGACTTCACGGACACCAATCAGGTGATAGAGGACCAGAACTATGTATGGACAGATACTTATGCCACCGACACTGTCGGGAACACTGCACACACCACGCCCAACATAAGCGTCATTGTCAGGTTCTGCTACGTGATAGAAGGCAGCCCCCTAGACTACTTCACGGGCCTGTCAATCGACAGTGGCACTGTGACAGCTATAGTGAAGGAGACTGGTGAAAAGACAAGCATCTCCTTCACGGGAGGCTCCTACAGCTTCTGCCTCTTCACAAAAGTCAATCTCAAAAGGCTCAGTGCCACCGTGGGCGTGATAATCAACACCACGGACAGCAAGGTTGGCTGGAACAGCATTGTGGTCGGAGGCGGGCCGCTAGCTGAGCAGACACAGCAGTGCTCGGTCAGGCAGCTGAGGTTTGCAGGCAAGGCCATAACCACATCCGGCGCGATAGGCCAGGGTGCAGTATCCGTGAGGGTGGACACAGAAGCAGGATTTTCTACAAACTCCACGAGCTTCACCAACGGCAGCTGGGAAATCCGTGTCTCGCCGTGCCTGATGTCGGGCGGCCTGTACACTTTCAATTTCGCGATATCCGGCGAGGGCAGGACATCATTCCTGAACATAAGACAAGTGGCCGGCTAAAGCCCGAAACAAATAATACTCAGGAACCAGACACTAATAATTGATGGTATCCACCATAGACCTGACGCTTTCCATAGGCATGTTCATAGTGTTCATAGTCATGATACTTCTCGCGGTGATAAACTTCTTTTCCAACTACAGGTCGATAAGCGAGGTCAGCGAATACAGGACTGTAGCATACAGCATCTACAACTATTTCTTTTCCAGCAAAGGCCTGCCTCCCAACTGGGAGGACCTGCAGAAAGCCCCGGTCTTTCCCAGCCTGATGACAGATTTGTACAGGCTGACATTTCGCGTACAGAACAACGGCACTGCCAGAAACGCCACAGTGGGCGCCAACATAACCCTTGATTCTACCTGCAGCAACAAGGCATGGAACACCACAGTGATCCTGTATGACTCAAATGACAAAAACATCTCATTCCAATTACAGGCCCCGCAGAACTTCTGCTCGCCGCAATTCCTGAAAAATTCCACCATCGTTTTCAATGACACATTCTCGGCCAATGAAATAAAATATTACCATCTCTACTACTCGTCTGACAAAAATGTAAGCGCAACGGTGCAAAGCATGTCCTCTCCCAATGCAACCAACATGACAATAGTCTTCTATCCGGAAGAGAAGCTGGACACGATATCGATAGCCAAGTTCGGCGCACTGAACAGGCACAGTTACGAGACCATATCGCAGTTCCTAAGCAGGTACGGTTTCGCCATAAACGTCACAGGCCTTGTGCAGAAGCTCACCTATGGCAGGACTCCAACTTCCGATTCCAGCAGAGGCGTGATAGAGCTGATACAGTCGGTGCAGGACAGGGACGGCCTTATAAAGACGGCCACAGTCAACATAATGGTCTACAGAAGGATATGAGGTGCGATGACAAATGCTGAAGATACTGGAAGCTGTGATAGGGGTGATCGCTATACTTGCGGCCTTCCTGCTGACCTACGGGGCAGTCACTGTGCCAGACATCGAGACTATAAACTGGAGGCATGCCGGTTTCAGCGCGCTGCAGTCTCTGGACAGCAGTGGAAAATTGGCAGATCGCGCTGCCACAGACGACGAGGCCGGTTTGAAGAGCGACTTGGCATCCGTCCTGCCGTCCGGCATAGAATATGACGTGGTAATATGCCGGCTTGATGATTGCGCCACGCCCACTACCGATTCTACAAAAATAACATCTGTCTATTATTACACGGCAGGAAACGTAACAAGCCTGTCCTACAAAAGGATAATCCTCTACATGTGGTCATGATGAAAGGACAGACATATCTCATACTCACAATAATCATGATAACTATACTGGTAGTGCTCAAGCTGAGCCTGAACCTTTCCGAAATACTGGAAAGCAACAGGAGGCTTCAAGCCAACCTGGACACGCTTGAGACAAAAAACATCGAAAGAGGGACGAGGCTGGCGCTTATCAACAGCTACAACATGTCCAACAGGAGCGACAATGTCAACTCCTTCATAGAATTTGCAAGGCTGTCGGAATACAGCAGGGGAAGCACCCTGTCGGGCATATCCGTACAGACGCAGCATCCCAATGTGTCCGCCGGCACCAACACCAGTATCAATGTCAGCGTCTACAATTACCTCGGCCTGTCAATCACAAACCTCACGCTCAAATGGGGTCATGACAACTCCTCCCAGACTTTCACAGACGTTGCAGACGGCGTGACAAAAACCCTGCAATTCAGTTTCAACACGTCTTCGGGCACAGAATACAGGCTGACAATATATTATCAGGCGGCCGGCACAACAACCACCAAAGCCGTAAATATACCAGTAGATATAGGCAGAAGCAAGTTAACAGGCTTTTATTCCATTAAGCTGTCGACGGGACAGAGCGAGACTGCGACCGAGTTCACACACACGGTGAACCTGAATCAGACTCAGTACACATAAGGATGTAGCCCCACTCCGTTCTCCAGATATCATCACTAGACTGTGTCCAAGTTTCTCCGGGGTTTCGAAAGTGAGGCAATAATTATTTTGCTATACAGTATAAAGTATTTTAATCAGTGTTGTCATGGAGCCGAAGATAAAGGAGAAGAGATGGAACCCAGAGCTGGAAAAGCTCATCAGGGAAAGATGGGAAAAGGAAAAGACATACAGATTTGACACTGATAACAAGAAGAAGATTTTTGTAATCGACACCCCGCCGCCCTATCCGAGCGGCAGGCCCTGGCACATTGGCGCTGCGGCTCATTATTCCCAGATAGACATGATAGCCCGAACAGCCAGGATGATGGGATTCAATGTCCTCTTCCCCATAGGCATCGACAGGAACGGCCTTCCCGTGGAGAAATATACGGAGAAGAAATTCGACATCAGTATACACAATACCCCTAGGGAAAAGTTCATAG
>CAYJRO010000062.1:0-6193 GCA_964372425.1 uncultured archaeon | reverse complement strand
TAGAATAATCCCAGGCAGAATTTAAAAAAAGAAGAAAAAAAAGTAAGCCTTTCAGCCTACTTCTTTTCAAAGCTTTACTTTTTACACGATTGTCGCGGTCGCTACTGATGTTCCGCTTACTGTAACGGAGCTCTTGCCTACTAGCTTGCTTGATACTGATGCTTGGTCAAAGTTCTGCAACACCGAAGCAGCCAATCTTGTGTCCTCTGCTCTCCATCCAGCCACGAGCACAGCCTCCAGGCCCGAAGCGAACTTGCCAGCCACTGATTTTATCAGGGCCGAGTTCTCGGGTATGGTTGATGCCGCACCGCATGTTGGATAGCTCAAGCCTAGAACTTCAGCTGCCACTGAGTTGACACATGGACCACCGACTACTACAAGGTGTCTAGCTGCCTTGTCGGCCGCAGTTAGATCCTTGTCCAACTTGGCGACTGCGCTGACTATCGGACCTGCCCAACTGTAGACAGTTCCGCCTGTGGTAGTGCTTGTGGCTCCAATCTTGCCAAACGCTATCTTTGTCTTTACTGTTGCTGATGGTACTCTGAAGTATGCGTGTTCCTGAGCTGCATGGGTCTTCGGACCGACTACCAACAATGGTGTGTTGGCCAAGACATCTTGGTCCGTTTCACCAATATTCGAGTTGCCTGCTGCAAATGCTACCACTATGTCGGCGCCTTCTGCCGCAGTTCCTACACCAAGTTTGAATGTCGGTGCCGTTGCGCTTCCATTTATTGCTGTCTTGTTCTTGAAGTCCCATGTGACTGTGTCTGTACCATCAGTCTTTGAGACTACAAAGTCCAAGGCATCTGTGGCAGTGGCAACTACAGCAAACCTGGCCCTCAATGTGTTGTCACCAACTCCACCGTAAGATACGTTGAAGTCTAAGTTGTGAGAACCTGTCAACTGTGTTGGGGCAGCCAATCTGATTATCTTGCTTGAGACAGAATCCCAATATCCTCTCCAAGCGAACGTGCCGTTGAAGAGAACATATGTTTTGTCATATTGGTTCGAGCCGTCCACAAGACTTCCCGAAACGTCTCCTGACAATTCGAATCCTGTCAAGCTGGTGCCACCCGCATCAGGTGATGTGTCGCCTGCCGCTGCATATATTGTCTTTCCTGATACCATGGAAACTAGTACGTTGACTGACTTTTCGAAACCAACGTGTCCGTTAAAGGCCAACTCAAAGTAGCCGTTTGGACCCATTAGTTTGCTGCCAGCTCTCAAGTACTGGATGGTACTTGGGCGATATATGACTCCGACGTAATCATCCTTTGTGATGTTGTTGGTGGAGTCTGCATCCTTCCAGTATATGTACCAATCAGTCTCTCCTGGGAACACATATTTGGTGTCTGTTGTTGCAACTTTCGGATACTCTAGCTCTACTTCCTTACCCACCGCTACCTTTGCCGACACAGTGTTTGTTATTGTAGAAGCCCATGCATCCACAAGCTTGAGCTTGAAGCTCGTGCTTCCGAATGTATAGGTTCTAACGTCGCCCTTGTTCACAATGTCTGTGGCTACTACATTGCCAGATGCATCTTTTATCTGCAACTTGGCCCATGTGGTTGTACCACTGGCACCGTCCAAGGCGTAGACAGTGTAACCACTGTAGGACACACCCAAAGTGGCGTCAACTGTACCAACGTTACCTGACAATGCTTTCAAACCACTGGCGGAACTCCCCACTAGGATGAATTCCTTGCCAGCAAGGCTTATTACCAGCGAGTCTGTGAAGTCCATGGTACCTATGCCGCTTTGATCGAACTGATACCTGTATTCAACAGGGTCAGCCGTAGATACTCTCAATGTTGGAGTACCGTTTACCTCTGTGTATTCGAAGTTGTGGAACACACCAAGGTCAGCGACATCTGTATCCAAGATCACTCTCTCGTGGTAGTTGTAGGTGTTGCCCTTCCATGTCACAGCACCTCTCTTGAGGCCGGTGAAGTGGAAAGACTGTAATGTAGCGGCTAGTCCGTCGCCGCCTGCTGCAGCTACTTTGTCGTCTACGAAAGCTAACTGCTTCTCTAGACCGTCTACTGATGTTGAAACGCTTCCTGAGACAGTCGCCTTTGAATACTGCAGCTCGGCTAACCTCACTGCAACATCAACTGCGCCTGCCAAGTCACTTGCCAATCCTGCTGGATCTGAACCACCAGATCCTAATACTACGTAGGCATTGAACTGACCGTTAGAGCCCTTTAGGGAACCTGGAAATGCATCCAAGTTGGCCGCTACTGCGGACGCTCCTATTACCAGTAAGCTTAGCATACCGGCAATCAGTTCTTTGAAATTCATATTTTTTTACCTACCTCTTTTTTCATCACAGCCACTACTTCATCCCGAAGTCGATAGATGACCGTGCTTGGGTTTTTCATAATAGATAATTCGCGTGGAGGGTATATATGGGTTGTGTGAAACGGTTTATTGAAGGCAAACGAATACACTATGTATGGTAGAAACTGTTTCTGGAGGCCATTAAAAGGTGTTCGATTGTTTTTAGAGGTTGAATATGTCTTTCAAATACAACAAGTCAGTTATTTTAGTTTATTTGATACATATGTAACATAATTCTCAGGCTCGTCTATTTTGCGATTCCGACCAATCGAAACCTTCTCTGACTGAAAATCTTCAACAAACCCGTTGCATAGCTTTATATTTAGCTGACGCGTATATTTTTTTAAGACGGTAGTTTATGGCAAGATACCTGTTCACATCGGAAAGCGTAGCGGAAGGTCACCCGGACAAAGGCATTGTTTAGGTGCCGTCAATAGTGGCTGACCAAGTATCCGATTCTATACTAGACGCTATACTAGAAAGGGACCCGGATGCACATGTGGACTGCGAGACTCTTATAATGCAGGGAACGGTGGTAGTAACAGGCCAGATAACCACAGACGCCTATGTGGATATACCAAGGGTAGTGAGGAAGACCCTGAAGGACATAGGCCTGGACAATGCCAAGGACGGCCTGGACTGGGCCACCTGCGGGGTGATAACATCCTTAGAGGAGCAGTCGCCGGACATAGCCTTGGGAGTGGACGAGAAGAAGGGCGCAGACATAGGGGCTGGCGACCAGGGATGCCTGAAGAAGGGAACTTTGGTAAGGACCTCAAGGGGGTTTGTACCCATAGAAGATGTCAAAGAAAGCGACCACGTAGTAACACAATTTGGGCTAAAAAAGGTTTTGAAGTCGAAGAAAACTGGCAGGAAAAGCCTCATTGGAATCAGACTGTCCAACGGCATGAACTTGGAATGCACGCCCGATCACAGAATCCTGTGCTACAGGAAGGACGGCAATACTTATTGGAAGAGGGCCGACGAATTGGACAGCAACGACTTTGTCTGCATGCTAAAGCCAGCAGAACACTTTGAAAAAAACCACGTCAAGTCGCTTGTGAAAAAGGACCAGTTCTTCACCAAGTATAATCACAAGATATACGGGCCGGAAGAGATGGTCTTGGACAAGAAAGTTGCGTACGCGATGGGGGAGATAATCGGCGACGGCTGCGCAGTAAGGAAGGGCTCGCTGGAGATAGCCTTTGGAAACAACATACCGCACATGTATGCGGTAAAGGAGATACTTGACGACAAGATGCCGGACCAATGGAAGATAAATTGGGGCGGCAACGGGGCAAATCTTAGAATAGGGTCGATAGTTGTAAGAAGGCATTTTGAAAACTTCGGCCTTGGATACGGCAAATCTCCGCAGAAGACCACGCCAAAGACCATCCTGGTTTCGCCCCCGTCGGTAGTCAAATCCTATTTGAGAGGCCTGTTTGACAGCGACGGCACTATCGTCAGAAACACCGGCAGGAACAAGAACAACATAAGGATAAGACTGTCCTCGTCTTCTCTTACCCTTCTAAGGGAGACGCAGCTATTGCTAAACGATTTCGGCATAAAATCCAACATACTTTTCAACATACCGAAGGGCACAGCTGTCGGAAAAGACAAGATGTACAAGTCCAACTACGACAACTATGTGTTGAGCGTAGTCGGCTTCGAAAGCTATCAGAGGTTTGCCGAGGAGATAGGATTTTTGGATGACGAGAAGAATGCTAGGTTGAGGTTTTATTTGGTAACTAACGAAGGGAAGCCTAGTAACTCGAGGGGCGTTTATTTGATTCCTCATCCTAGAAAAGATGAGCTTGTAGATGAAATTAAATTGGGTGTTAACTTGCCATTTGCTTTGGCACGGTTTAAAGAAAAGTCGCTGGCCGAAGAGGACGATGTCTATGATCTGGAGATAGAGGACGTGAATATGTTCACGGGAAACGGCATATTCGTGCACAACTCTGTATTCGGCTATGCTACAAACGAGACAATGGCTCTCATGCCGATGCCGATTGTCCTTTCACACAGGCTTGTAATGAAGCTGGCCGAGTGCAGGAAGGACGGCACTATTTCTTATCTGAGGCCGGACGGCAAGTCGCAGGTGACTGTGGAGTATGTTGACGACAAGCCGGTCAGGATGGATACAATAGTAATAGCCGCTCAGCACGACGCCAAGGTTGACATAGGTACTGTAAGGAGGGATGTAATGGAAAAGGTGATAAACCAGGTCATTCCCAAGAAGCTGATGGACGACAACACCAAGATAATAGTAAACGGCACCGGCAGGTTTGTAGTAGGAGGTACTTTAGCCGACACGGGGTTGACAGGCAGGAAGACTGTGGTTGACAGTTATGGGGGGACTGGCAGGTCTGGAGGAGGCTGCTTTTGCATAACTGGAGACGCTCTTGTCAATTTTAGCGATGGATTGATACAGCTGAAAGACATGAAAGCCGAGGTCGGCAAAAAGATCCTGGTAAAAACTGACATACACCCCACGGCAGCAGAGGCTTGGTACGACAACGGTGTAATGGAGACCAGAAAGGTTTACACCAAGGACGGCTATTTCCTGGAAGGTTCTAACAACCAGCTGATACGTGTAATAGACAAGAGCGGCAATTACGTATGGAGAAGGCTTGATAATATTATACCGGGCGATTTTGTGGCCACCCACAGAAAAAACAGGCTGTTCGGGGAGCAATTCGAGGTAAGGGGCTTTAATTTCGAACACAAGAAAGGCACTCGCAGGAAGAACATATTTAACCTTCCTACAGTGCTTACCGAGGACTATGCTTATCTGATGGGGCTTCTTGTAGGAGACGGCAACTGCATGATGGACAGCGGCATAGCCATATGCGTGTGCGAACCTGAGCAAATAACCAATGTACAAGGCCTTTACAGGAAGCTGTTTGGGCGCGACGGCAAGGTTTTCGGGCACTGGGCTTTCATGGGAGGAGTTGAGCTTAGGGCTTATCTGAAGCACCTTGGCCTAGACCAAAGAAGGTCATGGAACAAGGACGTGCCACACAGCATACTAAAGGCTCCGAAGGGGGTGGTGGCGGCTTTCATAAGGGGGCTGTTTGATACAGATGGTACCGTGCGCATAGGCGGCAGGAACGCCAACTCTTTGGATGTGTCCCTGGCATCGACTTCGTTGGACTTGATACGAAGCGTGCAGCAACTATTGCTTAATTTTGGCATAGTTTCTACTATACAGACTGTCAACAGCATAGGTAAAAAGTCTAAGATAAGGAACAGGGAGGTAGAAAGCAGAAGGTTCAGTCACAGACTTAGGATAAAAGGTGTTAGAAGCATTGAGATTTTCAGGAATGAGATAGGTTTCGGGCTTCCCAGAAAGCAGAAGATATTGCAGTTATTGGCGATAGGCTCCAAAAGAGATCTTACTGTAGTGCCTAACCAGAGGGACAGGATTGCAAGGCTATGGAATAAACTGACACCAGAAGAGAGGAGGTCGGACGTCTGCAGGATTGCCAGATTCACAAGGACCAGCAGGGGCAAAGCTACCAAACAGTTGACATACGAGAAGCTTAAGGAGTTTTTGGGTGCTTATGAAAGCAGGTTCAAAGATGACAGGGACTTTCAATACCTGAGGTTTTTGTACGATATGGGGCACTATTATTCGCAGGTAGGCGACGTCATGCCGGCATTCAACCATGTATATGACATAACGGTTCCTGGCGCTCATACCTTTACGGCAAATGGGTTTGTCTGTCACAATTCTGGCAAGGATCCCACCAAAGTTGACCGCTCCGCCGCTTACATGGCCAGGCACATAGCCAAGAACATAGTGGCCGCGGGGCTGGCTGACAGGTGCGAGATTCAGATAGCCTACGCG
>CAYJRO010000061.1:0-6344 GCA_964372425.1 uncultured archaeon | reverse complement strand
TGGGGTGGTCGCCCGCCAATTCGGAACGTCGGCGTGGTGAGGAAGCTCTTGTCCAGATGCATCACCAAGCACCAGCTTCTTGTCCTAAAGGAACTGAAAGGCGGCGTTAGCAGGACAACGGTGACAAGTCTTATAAGAATGGTTTCAAGAGAGACCAAGATACCGTCATCTACACTAAGATACAATGTAAAGCGGCTTGCGTCGCACGGTCTGATAACCTGCGGCAATTCCGACACAAAGGGCATTTCAGCGGAGCTGACGGACGAAGGCAGGCTAGTCTTGGAAATATTTCTAGGTGGTAAAGATGACTGACAGGTGGATAGAAAACAGACTTTACGATGAGAAGAGACTGGGCGAGATAGATGAAGAAATTCGTATCAGATCAGCCGATGTCATAGAAATCTGTAAAAATGTCGACATTGATGTCATAGAAAACCATCTGAACGGAACAGAACATGTAGCATATCAGACAAAAGACCTTTTACTCTGTATAAAGCTTGCCAGAGATAATCGGGTAGGCCAAGCCTTAAGCAGCTATTTGCCGTGGGTGACAAGCCGGGAACTTCGGGAAAACATAGAAAGAGGTGCTGCAGAGGTCAAGAAGCTATATGAACTATACCCTCTGCTTGAGAACTTGAAAGGCAAGTTGCATAACCTTCTGCGGGACAGACAAGACTGCCTTGCCCGATTGGACGGCTATACAGGTATCTGGTGATAGGCATGGTCTACATTGATTTAAGTAAGATTGAAGAAAGGACTGCCATCCACGACTATGTAAGAGACAGACTAATCCCGCAGCTGTACGACATGGGAGAGGATGAGCTAGTGGAAAAGCTGGAGAGGACAGTTTTGGGAAGAGGCTACGAGCACATAGCTGCCATAAATGAAGATGCTAAATTCAAGCTGAAAAGAATCCTAGAGGACAACAGACCAGAATCCGGCGGCTATGCGTCTACAAGCATCCTGCTTTATGCCATAGACAGTTCGGAAGAGTATGCTGAGGATGCCATACTTAAAATCCGTCTGCCCGACAACAGTCTTGATTTGGCAGCATTGGATGTCGTCTTAGAGAACAGCGGCGGGGAAATCGACGGCGTGGAACTGCATGAAAAGGTAGTTGCTAGGCTGGGAAAAGAAGTTGATAGAGAGAAGCTGTTCAAGCGAACAAAGCACTATTCCCGTAAGCCTGTATGGAATGTTATATTCTATGCAGACTACAAATCCGGATTTTCAGCACATGTCGAAGATTCGGCAATATCAAAAAGGTTGCATAGGGTTGTCCATACGCTTTGCAAGGCGAATGACATGCTTGAAAGGCTGTCGCAGATCAGGAGAGAGCGACACAATGTTGAGATGGGAATGGCTTCATACCACCCTATCTTAGGGTACGACATGAGCATGGAAGAGTACATGAAGAGAAAGAAAGAGGTAAGACGCAGGCTGGAGGAGCTAGAAAACAGTCTAGACTAGACATTCAGAAACAATAAAATATATTTTAAAAACAAGCTAATAACATAGTATGAAACTGTGGATGAAATACAGAAAACTTTGGAAATCCTCGCGGGAAGCTGGTGAGTCCAGACAGGCAGCGAAGATGTACATATTGAACATGAAAGCATATGACGCCCAGAAAGACTATTTGAAGCAGGTCTATCCAGACGAATATGTGGTTTTCGTAGACGGCCGATTGTGGGGCCGCAGCAAGAATATTGATGAACTGATGGAAAAGCTCGATGAAAAGAAAGTGGAGAAAGATAGGCTCATGTTTGCCAATACCAGCATTCATTACGACTGTGAGACTGTGATTATCTAGCAGCTTAACGTGACAGATTTATAGTGCATTTTCTTCCCGTCTATGCTCACAAAATCCCCGTTTGGAAATAGGCCGCCAACTATTATACCAAGTGTTATCTTGTCCCCTTCTTTCAACTGTTCTATGCCGCTGCCGCCGCACAAAACTACTTCTCTGTCCCTATAGTCCTTCAATCTGTATTTGTAGAAAGGCCTGTAGGAATATCCTAGCATACCCGCTACATCGTGGTACACAGTTGATTTAAAAGATGTGTGCACCTCGCGTTCTACAATGTTTGCCACCGTGAGTTCTTCTGTGTAAGTTGTCCCACTGAGCATTTCTTTGAGCGTCATGACTAAATGTTTTCTGAAACAACTACTTAAATGTTGATGGCAATTGCGAGGGCAATGCCCACATCATGGACGACAGGATAAAAAGCCTCTACGAGCACATTTTAGACAACTATATTTTACAGACCGGCTAATTTATTAGTATGGACGAGATAGAGCTGACACAGGAGCTCGTGAGGATAAATTCAGAGAACCCTCCTGGAAACGAGAAGGAGGTTTGCAAGTACATACACGACTACCTGCAGGATTTGAAAATAGATTCTGAGATTGTGGAGTTCGAGCCGAACAGGTGCGACGTGATTGCAGACATAGGAAAGGGCGAAGGCCTCATGTTCAACGGCCACATAGACACTGTTCCTGTGGGGGATGCGAATAAATGGAAGTACGATCCGTTCGAAGGCAAAATGGTGGGCGGCAAGCTTTACGGAAGGGGGTCGAGCGACATGAAAGGCGGGGCTGCGTGCATACTTGCTGCTGTTTCCAAACTAACAGGAAAGAATTTCAAGAAAAGGCTGGTGCTTACTTTTGTCGCGGACGAGGAGGCCGGTCAGAAAGGCTCCAAGCACATCATTGAAAAAAGGGGAGATTTCTTGAAAGGTGTAAGGTACGGTGTGTTTGCCGAATCCACCAGCTTCAAGATAACATATGCCCAGAAAGGGATAGTTCATGCAAAAGTAAGGTTCAAGGGCAAGGCGTCGCACGGCTCCATGCCAGAAGCCGGAGTGAATGCGATAGAGAAAGCCAACAGGTTCATCAGCAGTCTTGAGAAGCTTAAGGCTGAGTTGAAGAAAACAAAGGACGCGGACCTCGGAAGCGGCACAATCAACATAGGCAGGATATCCGGCGGCACCAAGGTTAACATAGTTCCCGATTACTGCGAGGTCGAGATAGACAGGAGGCTCGTACCCGGCGAAAGTCCTAAGATTGCAATGGGACAGTTCAAGAAAATACTCAAAGGCGCCAAAGTTGACGGAGATATAGAACTGCTGAACGAAGCCAGGTTTCCCATGAAAATACCTAAAAACTCGGAGCTTGTCAGGATGCTTCAAAGGTTCGGTGTTAAAGGACTGGAGGCTTCTACTGGTTACATGGAAGCGGAGCTGTTCAAGACGGAGTGCGGGATAGACTGTGTGGGGATGGGACCGGGCTTGCACGAGCAGGCGCATGCGACAGACGAGTTCGTGCCCGTTTCTAATTTGAAGAAAGCTGCTATTGTATATGAGAAATTAATTAGAAAATGGTGTGCCTAAACTATCAAACTATGTAACTTAGCCTTTCTCTAATTTGTCTAGGAGAAACACCATATTTCTTAAGAACCCCGTTGACATCTCTTATAAAATCATTAACAGTATACGATTTTGACTTATACCCGCTTTTATAAATATCCTCAAGAGAGGTTCTGGATGCAAAAAGGGCGCCCATCATGCCGCAACCGCCCGATATGCCAAGCGTATACAAATCCCTGGTTAAATTTTTTACATCTTCTTTATTCTGCATGTATTCTCTTACCAAAACTGTTATTGTCGATAACTTGGTTTTGGCATTCAAGTCAGACAAATCTTCTTTCGAGGCCTTTTTAATATCCACTTCATCTTCACTGCTCAATGTGATTGTTCCGGATTTGCCGCAGCAACTCTGACTGCCTTCGGTGCTTTCACAGTTGCACCCGCCTTCCCCGCAATTTTCACAACATTTTGTATCATTGCTTTCTTTAGATTCCTCTGCCAAACAAACCACTAATTATTTTTATTACAATAGTCTTTAAAAACCCAACTGTAATGTACATTATTCAGGTTTATTCATTTATTGTACAACGGCTAGTTTTAGATGTTTGCCGCTATCGAAACTCTTTAATCCTTAAGAATCCTATTTATAAGAAGGTGACCCAAATGGGTGGTTGTCAAAGGTTGCTGCAAGAATATACTGGAAGCCTTGTCTACCCCAAAATCTATTTCTGAGCTAAAGGCGATTACCGGCATTCCAGACCGCACACTGCGCTACAAGCTGGTTAAATTGAAGAACCAAGGCTTAGTGAAGGAGATAGCAGTATTGTCCGACATGCGTAAGAAGCTGTTCGTTTTGGGTGGTGATTAAAATGGGCGGTTTACAAAGGCGTATTGCCTAAATATAGAAAATTACTTGAGAAATACGAAATCTACTTGGCTACTGTAGGCTGGAATTTAAAAAACTTCGGCGAGGAGGTTTTCGATATTGGAATAAATTTCATAGATGTGAACGACGGCAGGAACAAGTTTTTCTTGGAACTGCTCAACCAGCTGGATGGCATGGCGTACGGAGAAAAGGGCATACCGATGGACAAGTGGGTATCTTATGACATGGCAATGTTGCCAAGCGCTATAGTCGGGTTTTGCTCGTATTCTAATGATTTGCCCAACGTTGTCAGAGACAAGTTCAATGATTATCAGAAAGCCAATGGATTAGGTATAACAAATTTCAGCGACTACGATGGTTTGATGCCAGTTTCAGAATACTGCGCGATACCTACTGCGAACAAAGATGTTTGGGTGGGGCATACGCTGGCTGTTTGGAACGGTTCCGGCGGCAATCAAGACAAAGGATTGGGCACATTGACCAAGACCATAGCAATGGCAGTATACGAACCAAAGTATCTGATTGGCATTGCCCAGTATGATAACTTTAGCCTGAGGGTTCATTCGAAGTTCGATGACTTGGAAATTCTGAGCGCGATAACATATCCGCATTCAATGCCAGAGATGACGTTTACCTACAGAACTAAAATTCCCAAGAAAAGGAAGCTGGTCAAAATACTGGCAGAAGAAAGCAGTGGTCACTTGGATGATGTAACATTCTTCTTAGATCCTTATGATTTGAACAGTAAACAATTGATGCATGCAAAACTGTTAGAAGGGAGCAGCAGATACTGGATAGTGAAGCCCGGTTTGATTTCAAAAGACGGTATATTTAAGGTTCCTGTTGAAGAATCGAAATCAGTATAATGTCACACGTGTGACATATTGCCACAATGCTAAGCTATAAATCTACCTATAGCCATTATTTTATGAAGTGAGAAAGATGGGTGAGTGTCAAAAGGAACTCAACGCAAGAACGCATACTGTTAGCTCTTTCTAGACCCAGATCCGTGACCGAACTCGCACAATTGACAGACATCTCCCCAAGGACGCTGCGCTACAATCTCGAGATTCTGAGAAGAGAGAATGTTGTAACTGAGACTTTTACCTTTTCTGACATGAGAAGGAGGGTCATAGTTCTGAGGAATGGTGATTAGATGGTAGATATAAATTGTCGTAGATGCGGTTATGAATGGGATTATCAAGGTCGTAGAAGGTACTCTACAATATGCCCCGAATGTGATGGTCGTGTTAGTCTTGGTAGAAGAAGCTTCCCTTATCTGGGGTCTGCTTCTCCCTACCTTATGAATACTTTAAGAGACATTGCCGTTGAGCTTTCGAGAAACGTTTCGGTGGGAAATGATTTGGACGAAGATGTTGTCGGAACGATGATTGGTGATTTATTACTTTCGTTGGATAGATCACTTGAAACACTTTATAGAAAAGAGCACGACGGCATTACACCTTCTCCCATTCGACAGAGTGAATATTGGTTAAATAATTTTCATGTGTTAGATGACTATATTCCGGAACTCGTCAGGCTTTATACAGAATTTTGCAACACTTACATAAACCACATGCGAACTAGAACGCAGGCCGTATGAAAAAATAGAGAAGCTAATATAATTAGAGGCTTCATTTCAGATTTTTTAGTTTTTCTTCTATCTCATCGTAGTTGGGCTCTACCTTGGGGTCTTCCGTAACCCACTTGTATCTTATTACACCGTCCTTACCTATGACAAACACGGACCTCTTAGCTATCACCGCTCTGTAAGGTCCGAGAGTCTCGTAGAAGACGCCGAATGCCCTCACGGCTTCATTGTTTATGTCGCTTAGCACAACGTGCTTCAGATTGTTATGTTCGGCAAAAACTTTCAGTACGAAGGGGCTGTCAGTGCTTATAGCTATCACTTCGGCATGACCTTTCAGTTCGTCCAGCCTGTCACGGAAAGTGCAGTTCTCCTTGGTGCATACCGGGCTGAATGCAAATGGGAAGAATGCCAGCACTATGTTCGATTTGCCCATAAATTCGCTCAGTTTTCTGGGGTTCTTTTCCAAATCCAGGACAGTAAAATCCGGTGCGTTGTTGCC
>CAYJRO010000060.1:0-6407 GCA_964372425.1 uncultured archaeon | reverse complement strand
ATCTTCTTCTCTTCCTTCACCGGCTTCGGCTTCTGTTTTTCCTCCGATATCCGGCAGAGGCTCTGTAGACATGGCTGACCTGATGCTTTCTGCGACCTCACCAAGCTCTCCCTCTGTCGCTGACTTTGGCTGGTTCTCCATCAGCGGTATCTCCTGCTCGTACATGGGATAGACTTTTATGTGGAAGTGGGGCACCTGGGACGGTATGACCGCTATGGAAATCGCCGGCGGGTTGAGTGCCTGCTTGGCGGCTTTGGCCACCCTTTCCGCCACTAAAAAGAGCTTGGCCGACATCTGCTCGTCCTCTTCGAAACTGGCATAATGGCTCTTGGGTATGATTATTGTCATTCCCTTGGACCTGGGGTTTATGTCCAGAAAAGCTGTCGAGAAGTCATCCTCGTACACTATGAATGATTTTATCTGTTTCTGAGCAATCGCACAGAACACGCACTTTCCCTGATCCATATTGATAATTTGACTGCGGCCGGGTTTAAATTTGTTAACAGTTTGATTTAAATTAAAAACTTGTGTTAGATTATCTTGGAATAATTTACCAAAAAGAACGAAAATTGTACGGCACCGAAAGGCTCTTAAAGACTAATACTGATAAACTATTTGATTGGCATGGGAGAACGTCTAGGTAAGAAGAAAGGGGGGTTGGGCAGTCTAGCAGGCTATACAGCAAGTGGCGGTATTGGTGCTGGCGTAGGCTACGGTTTGGCTAAATTGGGTGAAATTCAAGCTGCAGCAAATGTAAGAATTAGGCCTGAGTTAGCTAATGTAGATTTTTGGACGGCTTTTTGGGCAGAGCATGGTGTCGACTGGTTGTTTTATCATAATCCTAATGAAATGACGACGGCTTATGTGGCAACAGCAATCGCTGCGGGTGTCGCGATTTATGCTTATCTAAGACGTAGACTGTAACAACCCAGCAATGAAAATGTTGGGAATCTATCGTCTATTCTTAACTTTTTAATATAAACCAAATAATTATTATGCCAGCTAGCATAGACAAGTCTGTTGTAGCAAGGCTGCACCACCAAGGACAGAAGTATGAGATTTTGGTAGACCCCGAGAAAGCATTGGCGTTCAAGAGAGGCGTCAAGATGGACTTGGGCGAAGTGTTGGCTTTGCCGTCGGTTTTTCACGATGTCAGGGACACCAAAAGGGTGGCCGAGCAGGATCTCCAAAAGTCGTTCGGCACGAACGATATGATGAAGATTGCCGACAGGATAATCAGAAACGGTGAGCTCCAGCTCACTACAGAACAGAGAAGAGCTATGGTCGAACAGAGGAGGACGCAGATAGCAGAGTTGATTTCTAGGCGCGGCATAAACCCGCAGAACAACATGCCTCATCCACCACAGAGGATAGCAAATGCCATGGACCAGTGCGGCATAAATGTAGATCCTTTTGTCGATGCCGAGCTTCAGGTGGACAAGATTGTGAAGGAGATAAAGAAGCTGCTGCCGATAACCTTCCAGAAGCTTGTACTTGAAATCAAGATACCTCCGCAGTTCGCAGGAAAGCTGTACAGCGTCCTTAAGAGCAGCGGCGAGATATTGAAGGAGAACTGGCTGGGGGACGGCAGCCTTAGCGTGAATATAAAAATACTTGCGGGCATCCAAACAGATTTCTTCCAGAAGATGTCCAATCTGACACACGGGCAGTTCGAGTCCAAGACAGTCAGCAAGGAAAGCTTCTAGTACATATTGCTTGAATTGTTCCAAAAGTCTATTTTCCTTCTAGCACCCAGCAGATGCCTGTCGGTCTTCTGCATATTTACCACGAAATCGTCCGCTTCCATCTCGTCCTTGCCGTACTCCGAATGGAACCTGTAAAGGAGCGAGAGCGGAGAAAAGATGCTGAATATCCTGAGCGATGATTTTAGGATGGGGGATGATCTGCTCAAATGATGAAGCTCGTGCAGCAGCACAGCTTTTATCTCTTTGATGTCTAATATGTCGAACAGGCCGACGGAGAGGAATATGGCTGATTTAAAACTCTTGAAACAAAATGCTATGGGCTCCGATTTGTCGACTACAAAAAGCTTTGGCTGTCTTGCGATGTTTGAATGCCTTTTAAGGAAGTGGTTCATCCAACTGCCGCTAATGAGATGCTTCTTGCTGGCAAGCAGGTGGAAAGAAGGTATCACGAACAGGCTGGTTATCGTGCTTAGCAGCAGAGTAGTTGGCAGCGCCAGCAGAACCAGGCCTGTCACACTCTGACCGCACCAGCTGATGCAAGCCATGCTACAGCCTACGTTGGTACTGAACAGTATGAACGGAAAGAAAAGAGTGGTAAGGTGCGCGTATATGAAAAGTATCTTGCCTTTGTTTGACACCTTCAAATTTTTCAAAAATATGAGGAAGATTATCGAGAACGACAGGGAAAATATGGATATCAGAAGCCTGCTGTTGTCGACGGGTATGCCTGCAAAACATCCGACAATCATTTTTTGCCACCCCTATTGAATCTGGTATTGAAATAGCTCACAGCAGTCTGGCCAAAAGTATCTATCAGTTTGTCCACAGTCTTTTCTATGATAGATTGGTGGAAACCTTCCCTGTCGAACCTGGGAAAATATATGTAGTGCATGCCGCCACGGCCTTTTTCAACATGCCTGTCAACGACGCCTTTCTTATGCAGCCTGTCAAGCAACACAGCAACAGACGTTAGAGCTACATCCTTCCTTCTCAGGTTACCGTGGACTTCCCTTACTTTCCTCTTGCCGCTTTTCCAAAGAATGTTCAGTATGTCGGCCTCAAGCGGGGTCAAGAAAGCTTTGGCTCCTTTCCTGTGAAGCTTTATATTCTTTACGTCCACCATTACATTTATATTGTTGCAAAGTGTATTTATTATTGAAAGGTTTACAAAATTTGTAAAGGTAATGACATGGAAGAGGAGTTTGAGATACCTAGGGTCGCGGTGTACGTTTTCGTAGTCCTTGCGGCAGCGTTCATGATATACCAGCTTTCGCCTTTCTGGCTCAAGTATGTCGAGGCTTCGCCTTTAACATCACATACCACAGAAATTGACGCGGATGTCTCCGATGGCGGCGCTCTGAACCTGCAGGCGATAGCGGACCAGGTAAATCCTAAGGAAGGCATAACCGTGGATGTCGTTTGGTGGAACGTTGTTCAAGAGATGATTAAAAGCGGTGCCTTAGACCCGGATAAGCTGAGGCTTACTTTGGCGGGAAGATACGGCCAGCAGCTTACTCCTGAGATGGAAAGGATATTGACAACGCCGAACTTGAATGAAAAGCTTAGGATAGGCAATGATAATGCCGTCTTCATGATGTATGTTTTGGGCATATTGGCAAAGCGCACCAACAATCCAATTCTTCACAGCAGCCCGTGGCAGATACCGAACATTTTTAGCGACGCGAGTGCAAACGGGTGGGGGGACCTGGATTTGATAAAGCTTACACCGGAGCAGCAGGCCATCGCTGAATATGTCGCTAACAACGCATACAGGCCATGCTGCGGACAGCCTGCAGCAAAGCCAGAATGCACGCACGGATTCTCTCTTCTAGGGCTTATCTATCTTATGGCAGAACAGGGTTTCACCAAGGAGGAGATATTCAAAGCATCTGTTGCGTTCAACTCCCACTGGTACCCGTCTAATTATGTTTTTAACGCCATCTATTTCAAGGCCACCGAAGGCAGGGACTGGAATGATGTTGATGCAGAATTGGTAATGAGTAGAGATTATTCAAGCATAACTGGCGCCATGAAGGTTCAGTCTTATCTGAAGAGCGCCGGTATAATCTAAAGGAGGATAAAAAATGTTAGGCAAGAAAATAACAATAAGCACGAACACTCTGCTGACAATACTGCTGGGGGTGTTGGTGGTGATGACTGGTGTGCAGGCTATACAGCTGACGAGCATATCAAATTCGATATTGAGCGGTGTGCTGCCGGTATCGTCTTCTTCGTCCCAAGTAAATCCACAGACACAGTCTGGGAGCACATCGGGTCTCAACATCCAATCGCAGGTCGGCGGGTGCGGCTAGGCATAAGCAAAGGTGGTTGACCGATGGACGCCAGATCTGTATTAGTGTTTGCTTTAGCTTTTATTCTGGTTTCCGTTGCGGTGTCGGCCCAGTACACCAGCACACCTAATGCGGGGGGAGCGGCGAATCCTGTCGCCAACTTGACGATGCTTGCCGCTTTCATAGGCGGATTCCTGATGCTGCTTGCGCCGTGCAGCTTCTCGGTCATACCTGCCTACTTTGCCTACTCTGTCAAAAGCAAGTCGAAAGTCATGCTGTCCACGTTCATCTTCTTCCTGGGATTCGCGCTGATGTTCTCGCTGTTCGGCCTTTCTGCGGGATATGTCGGATACTATCTGAACTTGTATAAGTTTTCGCTAGCGCTTTATTCCGGCATAGCCATGATAGCGGTGGGCCTGCTGATATTGGCCGGTAAGAACTTTTCGTTCTTCAAAAGACACTGGAACTTCAAGAGGACCTTGACCGGACAGTTCCTATTCGGCACTGTATACGCTTTCGGGTATGCGGGCTGCGCCGGACCTATACTTGTAGGGGTATTGATAATGGCCGCCACACAGCCGCCTCTGACATCGACACTGACGATGTTCTCCTACTCATTGGGCCTGGGAGTTCCGCTGATGATTATATCCTACTTCTTCGACAGGTTCAGGGTTTTCAGCTCAAAGGTGATGGAAAGGTCTGTACTGAAGTTCGGCAAAAGGTTTTCCCTGCCATTGTCAAGCCTGATATCTTCAGTTCTTTTCATAGTCATCGGCGCCGTCTTTATCGCAGACCAGAGCCTGGGCAGGCTGGATTTCGCAAACAATAATCTCACGTCTTTCAGCTACTCTCTCCAAAGGCTCATCCTGCAGCAGAAGTTGCCTTTTGGTAACATCCTGTTCTTCGTTGCTCTTGCTGCAATATCCATTTTTATACTTAAACAAAGCGGTTATATATTAAACGGTGCGAAACGTGACAGAAAAGCAAGCAAGACACAAAATTAAAAAAAATGTGTGGTCAACGAAAGTTCTGCTAGTCCTGCTGGCAGCGCTCATGATAGTCTATGGTGTAAACATCTATGTAACATTTGGCCTGAATTCTTACTTGTTTGAAAAGGCTGAGACGGCCGCCCCGGCCAAAGTGCAGCTGATAGAGATTATAGACGGCACGTGCTCCAAGTGCTTCAACATAGTTAACCTGGCGGATGCCCTGAGGCAGGTGCCTCTGCTGAAAATAACAGATGAGAACAGCTACAACGATTACAGGTCTGCAAAGGCGCAGGAGCTCATTAAAAAATATAGCATACAGAGGCTGCCAGCCATGATAATAACGGGCGACACCGACAAGACCGCCGACCTCAGCAACGTATGGAAACAGCTGAACGGAAGAAGTGTAGGTAAAGATGTGGTTGTCGAAAGCTACCCGCCTTATGTGAACACTAAGACGAACAATGTTGAAGGACTGGTTTCCATGATAACCATAACTGCTGACAAGTGCGACGGCTGCTACGACGCTTCCATACACAGGAACATCATAAAAGACTCTTTCCAGATATTTTTGGACAACGAGTATACCTACGGCTCCGGTTCTGACCAGGCAAAGGATTTCATAAGCAGGTATTCCATAACTTCCTTGCCCACTATAGTCTTGTCATCCGATGTATCTGTCTATCCTGGGTTCGCTGACGTCTGGCAGCAGGTCGGAAGCACCGAGAGTGACGGGTGGTATGTGTTCAGAAATACAGACTTCATGCTGCAGCAGGGCGGCTATTTTGATTTGAACGAAAACGAGTTTGTACAAAATACTCAGGTGTAGCTGATAAAGCATGGCAGAAAGCGTAGAATGCAAGCAGTGCGGCAAAAGGTTCGACATGAAGGACGCACTGGAGCAGCACATGAAGGACAAGCACACCACAGCAGCTAAAAGTGTGAATAGGGTCAGCATCAGACTAAACAAAAAAAGCATAATGATGATTTCCGTCGGCATGCTTGTGCTGACAGGGATAGCATACGGGATTTATCTTTCTGCATCCAGCCCATATTCCAACGTCGGGGCTGTCGGGTCGACGCACATCCACACAGACCTGGCAGTCTATATGAACGGCATTAACATGATGCCTCTCAATTCCAAGTATTTCGTCAAAGCAAGCAATTCTCATATGGAAGGCGGCCCTGGAGCAGGATTTGTAGTACATGTGCACGCTTCTAACCTGCCGCTTGGTATGTTCTTGGACAGCCTGGGCATGAAGCTTGGCGCAGACTGCTTCAGGACAGACACTGGCATAAAATACTGCAATGACGGCGCCAACACGCTGAAGATGTTCGTGAAACATTGGGGCGGCGGGTGGGAAGCAAACGGTGAATTAGACAGATATGTGATACAGGATCTGGACAAGATACTTGTCTCCTAT
>CAYJRO010000059.1:0-6471 GCA_964372425.1 uncultured archaeon | reverse complement strand
TGTGCGAGTGATAGTATTTGTGAGACGCCTTCCTCCTCGATTCGTAGTGCTGACGGTGCTTCAGTCCTGAACAGTCTGCGGGTTTCCTATCTGCTGGCTTGTTGCAAGTTTTGTAAATCTGGATTCCTCTACCATCAGGACTTGATATTTGGGTACTCCATGCCATTTGTATCGCAACTCCTCAGTTTACACAAATTATGATATTATGATATGTATCACAATATTATTTAAAGCTTCAGGTTTTATGCTTGCGACTGGATATTATACCCTGTGATTGCTTCCTGAGAAATATTTTGCACGCGCTACGCATCTGGATTAAAATGGCCTCTGCATCCTTCTCAGGTCCCTCAGGCTGTCTATGTTACCGAGCTTGCCCAGAAGGCTGGAGTAGAACAGGTCAAAGTCGCTTTCATTTAGCTTTGCCCTCTGGTCGGCTTCGACAATTATGGGCGGTATGGCATAGGTGGAGTTCTTTGAAAGGGCGATAAGTATGGAGGATATCTTGTCCGCAAGCTCCACTGCAACGCCGTCTGGAGCCATGTAGTCCACCCTAAGCGGCCTGTCGAACTCGGCATTCTTCAGGTAGAATGTGTGTATGTCCTTGGCATGCTCTCCCAGTTGTTTAAGCACAGGTATCTTTCCGGGCACAGATGCGTACCTGAAGGAAGGGGTCCTCTCCTTGAAATTTAGCAGGTAATTGGCCAGCATGGAATCCTTCGTGTTTCTCAAGAGTTCTATTGTTCTATCGGCATCTTTCTTGCTGGAGCCTATTATCTTCTCCAAGATGCCGCAGAACCTTGTGCCGCGGCTGTCCTCCACAATGCCTACCAGATTGGCCTTGTTCCTGATGCAGGATTCGAAAAGGTCATTGTAAGCGTCTATCATCTCGTTGAAGCTTGTGAAAAGCGGGGACGTCTTCATAGGCACAGCTGCATACTGCGGCACGACAGACCCGTGCAGGAACATGACATCCGGCTTGTATTTTTCCACCGCTTCCTTTGCCCTTCTAACCTCTTCCTTCAGCCTCTCTATGTTGGCCTGGGACTCGAACTCCGTGTCATTGAAGGGCTCGTAGTAAATCTTCGGCGTGGGATCAACAGCGGATTTTGGATGGTAGTCTACTAATACAAGCCTCCCATGGGAATACTCGAACATCACTCCGGTGGCGCGCAGGAGTATCATGTCTATGCCGTAAAGGCTCTTGAAAATCAGGCCGCCGTCCACGGCGGCCATCTTGACCTTCTCCAGGTCGGATTCCTTTACCGGCTTCACAAGAGCGTCTTCTTTGATGCCTTCCCTTCTGGAAAATTCCTGCGGAATCACCATGCTTCTCAGGGACTTGCAAAGCTCCTTCTTGTCCTTCTCGTGCCTGGTTATCTTGTCTATCAGCTGGTCCACATTGGAGACGAAATCCTTCATATGTTAAATGTTTGTCGAAGACTGGTAATTAATCTCACGGCAGCTTAGTTTAAATAAAAGGAAGATTAAAAATTAATTAGATGGTGTTGGAAAACATCAATGCGCTGCTGCCCGCTGCCATAGTACCTAACATAGTAGTGTTTTTGATAGTCTGGGTCGTTCTTTCCCTGCTGAAAGTGGCCAAGACAAAGGGCAGGCTGGCAATTTCGGTCGCAATAGCGGGAATGCTATCGTTCATACCTGCCTTCAGCACGGTCTTCAGCCTTATACCACCGTTCATCACCAGCAACGTTTCGGTGGTCATAGCCCTGGTCGTTTTCGTGATAGGAATTCTTATAGGCAGGCGCAGCCACAAGAGGATTACTAAAGCGGTTGTTGAGATAGGCAGGAAAAGAAAGAGAAGGTAAACGGCTGCAGTCTGATATCTAAATAACAAATGGTGTTCTCAAGTTTTTCTAGAATAAAAGCCTCTCTTCTAGTATTTCTGCTCTCCCGCCCAATTTTCTTATTTCAACGCCCAAACCCATCAGTTCTTTGATTTTTTCGGTCTTCCACACAGACTGCTGTACCATCCTAGCACCCATCATGTTCAGCTTCCTTTGTATACTTCTTGCATCGGATTTTCTTTCAGGCGGCATGTCGTATATTAGAAACGCGGGTTTGGTATTTTGCCTCATAACATTATGTCGCAGGTGCGACATAAATTAATTTGTGTGTTTTGAAATTTTTGTTAAATTTACGAAAACCAACCTATAATCATGGGCTTTAGGAAATTCAGGGCTTTCATCTTCGATCTGGACGGCACAATATGGTGCTGGCAGAAGCTATATCCTGGTGTAAGGGATGCTTTAAGGAGCATAAGGAAATCTGGAAGCAACATTATCTTCGTATCAAACAACACTCTGCTGGACAGGAGAAGCCTTGCTAGGAAGCTCAACAAGTTCGGCATAGAAGCCCGTGTCGAAGATGTCATAAACTCCGGCTACGCCGCTGCTGTCTATCTCAAGAAGTTCGCTGGTAACAAAGGGGTCTGGGCCTTTGGTAACGGCCTGATAAAAGACTTGAAGGAAAACGGTATTAAACTGTCCAAATCCGATAATCCGGAAGTGATAGTTATCGGCCACGACCTCACATTTAACATGAAGAATCTGTCAGGGGTTTTTGACGCCTTGAACAACGGTGCCAAGCTGCTGGGGACAGCAAGGGGAAAGGTCTTTGTGACTGAAACGAAGATGATAGTCGGCACTGGTACAATAGTGGAGCTTGTCGAAAATTTCACCGGCCGAAAAGCTGAGATAATCGGCAAGCCTTCCGATTTCATGTGCGGCCTGGTCAAAGGTCTTGTAAAGTCTAAGATGAATGAGACTTTGTTTGTCGGCGACGAGCCTTATGACATAGAGGCTGGGAAGAAAATGGGCTGTAGGACATGCCTGGTGAAGACTGGGGTTGATAAAAAGGCCGCCGGCGTCAGGCCGGACTATTTTATAGATTCCGTGGCCGATATAAGGATGTGATTTATGTGAAAAGCGATGGGTTAGGAAAGGCGGGAACAATAACATTGGTTTCGGCCGTGGCGTTGGTCTCCATAGGGCTGATAGAAATATTCATAGGTTTTGTCTCAAACAGCATTGGCCTGGTAGCGGACGGCGTGGATTCCATTGGAAACTCCTCGGTATCTTTTATAGTGTGGCTGGGAATTAATATATCTAGAAGGTCGCGCGACCGCAAATTCCATTTCGGCTATTACCGCGTGGAAACGCTGGCATCGCTTTCTGTAGGGCTCGTGATGGTAGCCACTAGCGCATGGGTTTTTTACAATGCCTATGGCAGGCTGGTCAATCCGGAGGAACTCGCATATCCTCTATTGAGCATAGCAACAATAATCTTGGCAGGCATCGCCGCAACGGTGATCTCGATAGTAAAATGCAGGCTTGCTGCAAAATACAATATGCTTTCCATCAAAGCGGACGCCAGAAATTCGATAAAGGACGCGCTGGGCTCGTTCATAATACTGGCCGGCATGCTACTCTACAGTGCAGGATTACCATGGGGGGATTCTATAGGGGCCATGATCGTATCTGTCTTCATTTTCTCCTACGGAATCGCGGTTATAAAAGAGGCGTCATTAATTCTGGTGGACGCCTTCCACAACCCGGAGCTCATGGAAGACATATCGGAGATAATAGGCAAATACCCCACGGTGAAGCTGAAGGACATGAAGCTGAGGATGTCCGGTCATTACCTGAACGGCGAGATACTAATCAAGGTCGGCAAGAACATTACTCTAGACGAGCTTTTCAAGCTGAAGCAGAAAATCAAAAAGGACATCATGGAGGAGATTGAGGGGATAAAGAACATCATAATCTCGGCCGAACCGGCGCGTCTGTGAAACTATAAAAGGCTTTAGTAAGAATAGCTTATTGTGGAACTTGAAGAAGAGATAAAAGTATTGAATCCGCCCTTCACTTCCGACAGGCTTTTAGAAATAGGAGCAGATTATTTGGGCACCACTTTTATAGATGATGTGTATCTGAGGTCAATTTACACAAACGAGGTTTTCAGGCTAAGGACTGAAAAAAATTCCATGTTCAGCCAACCCAGAACTTATCTGATGCACAAATCGAAGGACACTGCGAAAGACAATACAAAAAGAAGGGTCGAGAGCAAGGTATTGTCTGGCACGGATCTGCTGCAGCTTCGAGGCCAGCTGGGATTGGAGGAAAGAGTCAGGATAAGCAAGCGCAGGGAAAAGTTCATGATGAATGACATGATTTTCGATTTCGACCACACGGACAGCCTGGGTGACATTTTTGAGATAGAGTACAAGTCGAAGGACAACCTTGCCGAGGTTATGCAGAAGCTGGAATTGAACGATAGTATGTTGGAAAAGAGGGACACTTATCAAATGCTTTGCGAAAAACAGCACGGGGAATACAGCGACATAGAAAGGGGCGTGGCGGAAGTCGCAAGACGCATAGACAAGCTAAGCCAGGACAGTCCTGACAGACCCATAATAATCGGCGTTTCCGGCGCGTCCGGCTCCGGGAAGACACACATAGCAGAGGCGGTGGCCAGGACGGTAAATGGAAAGGTGCTCAGCCTGGACAGATACTATGTGGAAAATGCCGTGGAGGTTGCAGCGGATTTGGAGAATAATTTCGACCATCCGCTTCTGATAGATTTCGGTCTTATGAAAGATAACTTGAGGAAGTTGAAAAATGGCGAGAGAACAGATGTGCCCATCTATTCCTTCAAAACAGGAACCAGAGAAGGCTACGAGACATTTGAACCAGCCGACATAATCATAGCAGAGGGAATATTCGCCTTCTATCCTGATATAAGAGATTCGAAGTTGTATGACATGACCGTCGGCGTACTTAGCGATGCGCACCTGAACCTTCTGAGAAGGCTTACAAGGGACGTGACCAGAACAGGCTTGACAGAAGGGCAGATTCTGAACCAGATAGCCACGACCGTTTTTCCAATGTACAAGCTTCACATAGAACCCGAAATTATGCGTGCCGACGTTAAGATATCCAATGATTACAATCCACTTGGCTCGAAAAAAATCGATTATCAGATGAAAATGAGCGTCTCGGACTTTGACGAAGCTAAATCCAGGCTTGGGGAAGGACTCGCCTTTGTCAGAAAAACGAAGCAGACCGATACGGTATTCATGCCAGAAGGTAAGGATGACACGAACGAGACAATAAAGGTCAGATTCCAGGACAACAAGAGCTACCTCAGTTTCAAGCTGGAAACCGGGGGCGGCGAAAATGCTAAGAGAAGGGCAAACTACGAATGTACCGTCATAAACAATGCCGTAAACAGTCTGATATCGCTCGGCTACAAGATAGTGGGCACGATCGAGAAGGAAAGGGAAGAATACACGCTAGGTGATGTGAAAGTGAAGTTCGACACGGTGGCCGGATTGGGAAGCTTTGTCGAGCTCGAAGCCGGAAACGAGGCTGCTTTGGAGCATGTCTTGTCAACACTTGGGGTAGACAGGTGTTCTGTGACAAAGAAATCGTATGCCGAAATGCTATATTCATAAAAGCTTAAAAGCTAACCAGTTCAATCATAAATTAACAAACGGTGATTTACTATGCAAGAGCATATCGATCAAAACAACAATAGTCAAAAGGAGGGCGATTCTATGGATGATAGAACCCCGCAGCTCAGAAGACGCATTGACGAAAGGCCCAGGGTAGCCGTTTTTGTAGACGGGCCGAACATGCTGAGAAAAGAGTTCTCAGTAGACCTGAGGGACTTGAAGGAGCGCGCCGAAAAGTACGGGCGCATGATAATAGGGAAGGTGTTTGTTAACCAGTTCGCACCCGAAAAGCTTGTGGAAGCTATAATAAACGAGGGCTTCGAAGCAGTTACTGTTCTGGGAGAAAAAAACCAGGATACAGGAGACAGCGCAGATGTCGACGTTGCTGTCACTGTCTCTGCTATGGAAGCGATCCTTACTAAGAACGTGGACATTATAGGCATAGCCACAAGGGACGCGGACTTCCTTCCAGTGATACAGAAATCAAAGGAATATGGGAAGAAGGTCATAGTGTTCGGACTGGAGCCAGGCTTTTCTACGTCTCTGCAGAATGCAGCGGATTATCTGGAAATGATGTAAAATTGACCCTCGTTCAGGGAACGTTGGATCAAGCTAGCTGTAAAGCTATTTCTAAACAGAAGTCCAAATTCTAATTGATGACACCTAGCTATGCTTCTGGAGAAGAACTTGACGTGGCCTATACAGTGACCCACAGGACTCTGGACAATCTTGCCAGCAGGTTACATATAGGCAATGTGTCAGACTACCTACCAAGGGTGAAAGTCGGCTATTTGGAGGGCTCTAATAATGCGCAACACATCGCCGAATATGTGCCCGACAACAATTCTTTGGTGTTTGAAAAACAAGCATTGAAGACATACATAGAAGCCAGGAGGAAGCTCGAATATCTGCGGGACAAAGCCGGCAAAGTACCCGTCCATCTCAGGAACTACATGCAGGGACTGGTAAAACTGCAGGAAGGTTATGTAAGAAACTTG
>CAYJRO010000058.1:0-6490 GCA_964372425.1 uncultured archaeon | reverse complement strand
TTGCGGTTCTGAAAATAGTTTAAAGGACTTAGAAATATCTTCTAAACCGGGGCTAGGAACAATTCCTATATGTGATTCAAAAAAATGCGAATCTGCTCTCGACGAATTTTTATCTTGGAAAGAATACAATGGTCCAATAGCTCTTGGAAGAGCTATGGCAGCTTTCAGCAAAAGCTGATTAACTGTATTTCTTAAAACCTATTTCCCTAGCACGCTCCCTGAAACATTTCCTGCAGTAGCCTAGGCCGTACTTCCTTATCAGGCCGTTCATGCTGCCGCATATCCTGCACTTCCTGTCTTGCTTTCCGGTCTTTTTCATGTCAACCGCCCATGTTGCCGAAAAGTTCCAGTATGTCAGCGCCCTCGGAAAATGAGAATATTGCAAGCCTCTCGAAGATGTTGGTGTAGAACTCCAAGTAGTTCTCGTGCATCTCGGCCTTCCTGAATATCGCACCGTTCAGCCTGGTCACTATCTCGTTCAACTCTATCTCACTCAATTACATCCACCCCCAGATTCGACTTTAGCCACTGGACGACCTCTTCCTTGGCTATCTGCTTGCTCTTCCCTAATTTACTATTCTTGATTTTCCTCTTTTTAACCCTGTATCCGGGCTTTTCAAGAGTGACAGACACATCAAGCCCCATCATGCCGACATCATGGCTGTATTTCACACCCAGCATGTCTATGTATTCCTTGATGCCGAAACTGAAGTTGCCGGTCGAGTCTATCTTAGAACCTTTCAGCTTGTTGTCCAAGGCATAGAAAGCCCTTTTCAAAAACTCGATAGCAGGCTGCTTCCTCAAGGTTATCATTGTCCCTAGGGGCTTTCCCTTGGGTACCCCGAATGTGCTTCTTGTCTTGGATACTGTGACCACAGGCTTCCTGGCAGTAAGCAGTTCCAGCAGCTTCTCTGCCCTTTCTATCTTTTCCTTGTCGTCGCCGCAGCCGACGTTAAGAGTGACCTTTTCCAGCCTAACGCTGTCCATGACGCTATTTTGCATAATTACACCTTATACTTAGATGTCAGTTAAATTTATATTCTTTACGCTTGCCCTTAATTTTTTGGCCCAACCGCCAGCTTCCTCGTATTTCCTGTCCAGCTGCCTAGTGACATAGTCTCCCATGCCCGGAACGAGGTTCCTTATGCTCGGCCTTCTGATGAGCATGCTGTAGGCATCCTGCAGGCCGTCTGTGCTTCTGCTTTCTATGCATTTTTTTACAATCTTTGCCGGATAAGAGTTCTTCAAATCCTGCCCGTCCAGAGGAACCAGATGGTAGTGGAGATGTTTTATCTTGTTTTTCACGGTGGTCTTCGTGACTTCTCCGTTGAAGCCGAAATAGTAGTTCTTCTTAATCTTGCTTTTTATAACACCGGCCAAAGCCACCCTGAGCTTGTGCAAAGCGATTATTTCTTTTTCAGACATCTCTTCCTCTGCCTCTATGTGCCTGTTTGTCATCAATACCATGTGGCAGTCAGCTATGGGAAAAAGCGCTGTGAAGGCTGTAATATGTCTGCCTTTGACTAATATAAGATCGCTATCAATGTCGCAAAAGACGCAGTCATTTCTCATCTGTTCCACTCACGCTTATCATAGGCCTGTCATCGCCCAATACAAAGAACCTGTCCTTAAGCACTTCTTTTGTACTGCCGCCAAGGTCGCACACCACTTTGGACGGCTGGGACATGCTGCCTTGCATTATGCTCTTGACCTTGCCAGTCTTCCCGGAGTCGGTGCCCTTGACAACGATTCCCGAGGCTCCCGGCTTTAGCTTCAGGTGCTTTATTATCTTCAGTGAAGGCAGCTCTATCAGCAAAGAGTCTCCTGTGCTGTATCCGTCAGCTGCCGCTAGGATGTTCCTTCCGTCGTTGAGGTTCAGCTGTACCTTTCCTTTTTTCAAAATTGTCTTGTCCCTTATCCTGCAGATTTTGATGTTGGACTCCTTCTCGTCTATCTCCACGGGCACCAGTCCCTTCTTGACAGGGACCACCCTGTAGTATTTCTTTACCTTTGGGATGGAGACTGTATCCAGAAGACCTATCGGGAAAGCTTCGTCCCTCACAATCTTGTTGTTTATAAGGACTTTTCCCTGTTTGATGATGCTTCTGGCCTCCTTCAAAGTCTCGGCGAATTTTAGGACGTTCCTCAACAGTATGGATAGCGGTATGTTTTCAAACTTCTTGTGCGGACCAGGGCTGGGGCTGACCACCCACGTCGTCTTCTTCTTGGCAGCCTTCCAGAAGGCCGGCGCATTAAGAATTTTTAACTTCCTCTTTACCATTTGCATCACCCAGTTTGACATTCCTTCCCAAAACTTGCGATCTTCTCTTGTCCGTAAGGTTCAATCCCACCAGCCTCAGGTTGCTTGGAACCATGGCCGCCATCCTATCCGTGCCTTCGATCTTCTTCCTTACGATGCCTTCTATGTAGACCTTGTAGTATTTCAGGTCTATCCTTGATATCTTGCCCTTCTTTCCCCTGAACTCGCCGCGCATGACTTCTACCTCGTCGCCAGTCCTGACGGACAGCGACCTTCTCTTGTATTTTTCCCTGAGCTCTTTTGAAAGATGCGAGGCTAGCACGTTCCTTCTCACATGTAGCGGTGCAGTGTATAAAAGCTTCCTCTGCTTCCTTGCTTTGCTCGATACCATCAATAATCACTCTTATTAGTTTAGAATTTAAGCTTCTTAATAATTAAAAGCTTGACGCCTTAATCCTTTTTGCTACCACAAGCATTATCTCGAAACCGACCTTTTTTCCCTCTTTCCAGGCCAGCTTGTAGTCGAACTTCTTAACTTGGACGAGCCTGAACTCGTATCTCTTGCAGTCCTTTTTTATCTCCCTTTCCATGCCCTCGCTGGACTTGTGGATGCTGTAGACGACATTAGCCAGGCCAAGGGCTTTCTTGAAGAACATGTCGCCCAGCTCAAAAGGAGGGAACTGTATTACTGTGTCTGTCGGTTTTTTCACATTGAAAATATCGGAGTTCACCCACCTGCATATATTTGAAACGGCTATCCCAGTGACCTTTTCGGCGTACCTCGCGTTCCTTTCAGCGGCAGCCAGCGCATCGCGGTCTATGTCTATCCCCACGACTGTCTTTGCTCCGAGCATGGCGGCGCCTATGGCCAGCCTTCCAGTGCCGCATCCCAAGTCATAGACCACCCTGCCTTTCAGGTCGTCTTTGGCCATAAACAGCATGTGTGCGGCTACACCGGGCGTTATAGAATACTGTTCCAGCATGTATTTTGGGCTTGGATGCTCCTCGAGCTTTGACAATACCACTCCAAGTTTGTGCTCTGTCAGCATTTTGGTTACTTCCGTATAATAATTATTTTAGAATTCTGATAAGATAAGATTGTTAAGCTAAATTTCAATTCCCTTCTTGACAGGCAATATTTTTATTCCCGTTTTGCCTATCTCGAAAGGATAGATATCGTTGCCGTGGGCTGTCCTCCTCATCTTCCTTATTATAAGGCTCCTGGGCGTGCCGCCTGCCGCATATTCTAGGTAATGCAATACCACGACACCGTCAGCTATGAACTCCTCGAAGCCGAACCTGCTTATTGCCTTTGTCTCGTTCTCCGGTATCTCCGTTATCAGAAGACTTGTGACGTCGGACTTTTTCAAGCCGAGCATGAAGTTGAAGATGTCCATCCTCAGCTTGCCTACGTCCATAGAGGACTCCTTCCAGCCCATGGTGGCGATAGACAGGCTGTCCAAAACAAATCTCTTTGCGCCGCTCTTCTTTATCAGGCCGTTCGCCACGTCCCTTATCTCAGCGATGCTACTTGGCGGTGTGTAGAAAAGTATGAGCTTTCCTTTGGAGACATATTTTTCAATTTCTTCCCTCCAGCCGAACCTTGAAATGTCTGCGAGCATGTCGTCGACGGGCTGCTCCAAAGACAGATAGACGCAATTTTCTCCTTTCCTGAGGCCGTGCAGGAGATACTGTATGCCAAAAATGGACTTGCCTGTACCAGTCTGGCCGGCTATGAGGTATACGGCATTCTTGACAAAGCCGCCTTCTATGAGCTTGTCCAGTCCTTCTATGCCTGTCTCTACACGGCTAATTGGCATAATTATCTTTTGTGAGAGCTTGGTTATATTTTCCAAATCACATATTAGCTCTGTGTCACGAAGAGCCAGATGTCCCCAATGAAATACTCTCCAAGGGGTGTGTTAAGGTAGACCTTCAGGTTTTCCCACTGTGCGGTTGCCGGTATGGAACTTGCTATATTTAAAGGAACGGAAGCGTATGCTGTTGAACCAAAGGTGCCTTGTTCAAATGAGCTTACGCTGACATAGTCTCTCATGCTGCCAGTGAATATTATCTCGTCGGGGAAGCCGCTCAATCCCGTCCCCAGCGTGTTCAGGTCGCGTATGTAGATGATGAATGCTCTCACACTTGGATATATATCATAGGTCCTGTTGAAGCCGGATGTGCCGGAAAAGTTGGTTTTCAGGTGGGTCGAATTCTTGTCCAAGATTATATAGTAGGGATTTTTCTTGTTCAGGCAAAACTCGCTGCTGTTCTCGAATATGTTTACCTCGTCAGGCATGTCGCCGGCGCATATTTCAAATATTTCAAGCATAACTGCGGGTCCGGCTGGACTGCTTGTGCCTGCCGCACCTCCGCCGCCACCTCCGCCGCCCCCAATCGTCTCATTGCCTTCTTCAGTCTCGTTTACATCCTGTGCTTGCGGCACTACTGGGGCCTCCGGAGGCTTTGCGCTGTCTTCTGGCGTCTGGCTGGCCGGCGTCCCTGATTTTTTGTCATCTGAAGCAATAATCCCTTTGAACACCGGCGAATAATAATAACTAACTGCAGCAATGGCAACAAACAGCACTACCGCTGCTGCCACCATTGTCAATTTGGCTTGTTTTTTCCTTTTATTCGAGTGTTTCCTGGACACCATAAATAACATCATGCGCAGTGTTGTTTAAATCTAGTTCCTTGTCAACCCTGAAAGTGCTCTCCATGCTCTTGACTTTGTATGTCGTGTATGTCGTGTTCGAAAAATACAGATGATCTATGTTGCTTTTGCTGACAATGACAGGAAGCCCCAGCAGAGAAAAGTATGTCTTATTTACAAAGCTTTCCATGCCTATGACGCTGCTGCTCTGGCTGCTGTACTTGCTTTGGACGCTCAGCATGCCCTCAAGCCTGTCCAAAAAACTGGCGCCATTCGAACTCGGATGGTAATAGGAATTGTTCACGTCAGTCTCCAGGTTTTCGATGTGCCATATTTTACCGCTGCTGCTGTCCACAAGGATTTTAGTGTTGTTAGGCACCAATGACATGGCGTTTGCGGCATTGTCCACATAAGCCGTAGTCAAGCTGGAGGCAGACTCTGATACGACTGCGCCGAACTGGTTGGCAGTGCCCTCTATGCCAGATGTCGAGTCTGTCACCAGGACCTTCTGAGACTTGCCTGCGACTGAAGATATGGCAGCGGGATCCGAGCTTGGAAGGACGATGGATGCTCCGCGGAACCATCCTGTGTGGGCGGTGCCGTTGACGATGTTCTTGGTATAATTGCCTATGTTGGAGCTCCTTACAACAGTGTTTGCGGCTCTTCCCAGAGTGTTCAGTGGGTACAGGGGGTCTTCGAAATATTCTATGTTGACAACGCGGCTGACTTTGGTGCTCTTTGTGATGTTTGTATACACCCCGCTGTCCGACATGTTCACATAAACGTCCATGGAGACTAAAATGTTCCAGCTGTCATAGGGCAGCACTTTTACAATGTTGAACACTATGGTTGTATCGAATCCCTGGTCCTTGCCGAGCTGCTCGATCTTGTTTTCCCAGTCCGGAAGTGTAGAATTTTGCATGATGGGCTGGACCACACCGTTTATAGTGCCGTTAGTTATGAGTTCCTTTATCGTGTTGTTAGAATTTTGCAATGGCGCGCCGTTTGCGATTATATGATTTATAGCCGACGCTACCCCTCTTTTTGAAATTATTTCCAGCGCTTTTCCGCCGTCCGAAAGGACGCTTTCATAAAAGTTCAGCATGCTGTTTATTCTTGTGTTTATCGCAATCCTTCCGGAACTGTGGTAGACGAGCCCCTTCTGTATGGTTATGAAAGATACGAGAGTGAGCATGGTTATTATGATGATGAAACTGAACAGCACGCCTTTCATTTTGACCACGTCACGATTTTGAATATGGCTGGCCCCCACAGGCCGGGAATGCCGCCCGTGTCCAGGGATGTCAGGCTTGTGTCGAAGTTTATCAGGCTGGCAAACTGGCTTAAAGTCTGGTTCAGCCTGTCTATGGCATCACTGGTCGCGCCAGTCTGGTTTTCGAAGACGCTGCCGTACGGGACAGAAGCGTTTATTGCAACTGTAAACAGAACCCTGGAATCCGGACTGCCGCCCGTGGTGTTATTTGGAGAAAACCCTGTGTCTATGCTCACAGAATTGTTGCCTGGGTTTATCCGGTTTATGGGTATCTGTACTATGTAGGGGTCACCGAGCCCAG
>CAYJRO010000057.1:1639-6590 GCA_964372425.1 uncultured archaeon | reverse complement strand
CAAATCCCAGGGAAAAACAGATAATACTGACCTACTTTGCTAGGAGGCTCTTCAATCTGAGGAAATCCAAGAAGATACTTCCGTTCGTGCTAATTGTAGAAGAGGCTCACCAGTTTGCGCCCAACTCCGAGGAAGACAAGGCCATATCCAGGTCCGTGATAGAGACCCTTGCCAGGGAGGGGAGGAAGTTCAACGCCTGCCTGGTCCTTATAAGCCAGCGCCCCAAAAGGCTTTCAACCACCGCACTAAGCCAGTGCAACACGACCATCGTGCTTAGGATAACAAACCCGGTGGACCTCCAGCACATACAGGAAAGCACGGAAGGCATAACAGACGACCTGATGGACATGATACCGGGACTGAAAGTAGGGGAGGCTGTCGTGGCAGGAGAGGCTGTGAACTATCCTGTTTTAATCAGGATAAGAAAAAGGAAGAGCAGGAACCTGGAGACAGGGATGAAACTCGAGGATGAGATTACTGCATTCAATGGCCGGGAGAAAACAAACGAGCAGGACATGGAAGCCTTCGTCGATTTAAAAAGATGAAGAATTAATTGTTAAATAATGTCTGCTACAAAGCCGAGTAAAGGTGTGCTGCATCATTTGCTGGAAATGCCGCTTCTGTCCTCTGTCTCTTACAGCATCGCAAAGAACTGGATAGCCGGAATAACCATCAAGGATGCCATCTCAGCATCTGAGCTTGCCAACTCAAAAGGCTTCGGTGCCATAATCAACTATCTTGGGGAGGAACTGGAGGATGCAAAAGACGTAGGAAGGTCTGTTGAAGAGTACAAGAATCTCCTGGATTCCATCAAAACGAATAATGTCGACGGCTGCATATCCGTGAAACTTACCCAGCTCGGCCTCAACATAGACAAGGAACTGTGCAGGAAAAACCTTGAAGGGATTGTCAAGCATGCAAAGAGGCTGAAAATATTCGTCTGGGTAGACATGGAGGGCTCCGAATTTACGAGTGGTACCATAGACGTCTACTGCTCGGTTTTCTCCAAGAACAAGAATCTCGGCTTATGCGTACAGTCCTGCCTAAGGAGAAGCTTACAAGACTTGAGGAGGCTGGTGAAGATCGGCGGCAAGATAAGACTGGTGAAAGGCGCATACAACGAGCCTGCAAAAATAGCTTTCAAGTCCAAGGAAGAAATCGACCATAGCTACTTGAAGCTTATGGCGCATCTTTTCAAGAACAGCGGAAGCATTTTTTCCATAGCTACTCATGATGACAAGCTGGTATACAAAGCGCTGGAACTTGACAGGAAGTACCGCAAGAACATCGAGTTCGGCATGCTGAAAGGAATAAGGGATAAACTAAAACTGGAATTGGTCGGGGCTGGCTACAAAGTCACAGAATACATACCTTACGGCGAAGACTGGCTGCCTTACAGCATAAGAAGGATAAGGGAAAAGCCCAGCAACCTCTTTCTTTTGTTCAGGTCTTTGATAAGCAGATGATTCAATTTCTTCTAGAAGCTTCTATCAGGGCTTTGGCCAAAGTTTGCCTGCCTTCGTCCAAGTTGTATTTGTCGGCCAATCTGGCTGCTTCCATAGGCCTTTCTTTCAGAAGCCTATCAAACAGTTTGTTTGCCGCCGCGTCAATTTCATCTTTTTCTATGTTGTGTTCTGTGCCGAAACTTAAAGCATTAGTAATCATCTCTTTGTCCATATACCAGTCAAAGAGCGCCAACTCGGCCCTCCTTACTTTGTCTTCGCCCATTTCCAATGTTTCAGCGACCGCCAAGGACAGTGCGGGATTATACCAGCCCCACCCGCTTCTTAAAAACGTTTCATACCTTCTGTTAGCAACTTCTAAAACCGCCCCTTCCCTACTTGCCCTTTCGTCGCCGGAATAAAAGGTTCTGGCTATCTCACGTGCTTTCAATAGCCTGTTCAGACACCTGATTTTCCTTTTGCTATCCCACAAATGATCGTAATACAAATCCGGACCGTTCACATCAGCCGTCGTCAAATACAGCCTGTATCCCCTTTCTGCAAAACGCATGGACTCATCTTCATCAAGGACACCTAGCTTCAAAACGCTCACAAAGTCCTCATAGCCTCTGTCCAAATCGAAAACTTTGACGGCCTTCAACGCCGCCTTTCTAGTCATGTCTCTGTCCATGTCATACCTAAGGGCTAGATACATAGCATAAAAAGGACTGTGTCTGAGCTGCCGTCTGTAAATCTTTCTAAGTTTTTTCTCATCGCCGTAACCTTCAATACCCACGGTTCTTTTAAGTTCTTCCGCGGCTTTCAAATCCCCCCTTCTTAGAAAACCATAGTATTCCTTTTCCGCTCCCTCGCTTTGGACATATTTTTTAACTACTGTAGACTGTTCTGCTAGGCTATCTAATTCAGATTTTTTCAAACTGCCTAGAAACAGTCTCAGTTCTTCCGGGGTTTTCTTGTTCAAAACCTCGTCCAGATTACCAACGCTTACCATGATGTTCAACCCAAAACGCTGCTCAAATAACCCCGCTTGTACAGGTAGTAGAACAACAGCAGGAACGCGACCAACATTACAAACGGCACCAGTCTCCATATCTTCCTTTTTGCCTTGGCCGTGTCGGCAGCTGCCTGCGCCTCTGTCAGGTTCTTCTGTTCCTCCTGTATCCTAGTATCGACTTCTGTCTTTTCCTTGTGCAACTCTGCCCTGACCAAGTCCCTCTGCTCGTTCCTGAGCCTGTACCAATAGTCCCTGTCTTCCACAGGCTCCTCTTCCTTCTTGTCTGCCATAATGACTAATTATTAGTTGGATTATAAGGTTAAATTTTTATGCTCATCTCGTATTGATTGTATGTAGTCGACCAGCTGTTGAAGTTTAACAATAATAAATACGGAAAACATCAAATCTATTTTGTATACGGATGAAAAGGAAATCCAATCCACCTGCAAGTGCAGACTATAAGAAGCTCCTTGTTGTATTCTTCTACGTATCCCTGTTCTCCATCTTGATACTTTTCAGATACATTTCCGCTCCCGAGGACGGTTTTTCGGCGTTCGCCCAGCAGTACTATGCTCCTTTTGACTTCTCCGTTTCAATAGATCCGACGAAATCCACTGTCTTCCCAGGAGACTCGCCCAGCACAGCAGTTGACATAACTCTTGTATCCGGCCAGACGCAGACAGTGTATGTATCATGCATAGGCCTGCCTCCTGGAGTGGAATGCCTGGCCAAGCCGAACTTTGATTTCAACCTGCTGCTGTCGCCTTCGTCTGGAAGCGCGTCTCCGGGTGGTTCTGCCGAGACAACCGCTACTGTGACGTTCGTGTCAGGCTCCGCCCAACCTGTGAGCTTATCGTGCTCCAGCCCGCAGGCAGGCATAAGCTGCTCCTCAAGCCCGGCAGCCTGCAGCCAAAGCTGCTCATCCAGAGTCACCATAGTCACAAGCAGCGCGACTCCCGCAGGAAGCTATCCTGTAACTGTAAATGCCATCGGAGGAGGCATAACAAGGACTGCTGCTTACAGCCTGGAGGTGAGGAGCGGCGGAACTGTAGCAGCCTGTTCTTCCCTGCCTTCCCCGATACTCAACGCCAAGGACTACGGAGCGAAAGGCGACGGAGTAACAGATGATACGTTTGCCATCAAAGCCGCCCTCGACGTCATACAGAAGAACGGGAAAGGCGCCCTCTATCTTCCAGCAGGCACATACATGATCCGTGCGAACGAAATCTTTTACAGGGGTCAGGTTCCATGGCATCCTTACGACTGGCCTGTGAACAAGCCTCTATACAATGCGGTCATCTTCGGCGACGGCACGGACAAGACAATTTTTAAGTGGAACGGCATCATGGGTTCCGACCGCACTCGCGTCAGCGGTCCTCCTGGAGGTGGCGGGACAGAGGAAGCCATGTACCTTCTCGACTTCGAGGGCTCGCAACGGCTTGTCCTGAAGGATTTCAAGGTCGAGGCATACCTAGACATAATCTCGAGCGACAGGGCAGAGGATTACCCGGAGTGGATTCTCAGTACCGGGGCGGATGACAGCGCCTGCGTCAATGTCTGGGTCGACGTGAGTATGTCCCCCGAGACGACAGTACCCAACCCGTGGACGTCGAGGGTCGGAAGGTTCCCGGCTTGGACGCTCCGCCTTTCGGGATTTCGCAGCTCGGCTGTCGCCTGTAAGGTGACGGGAAACCACTGGGGAACCTACTTCTCGCTCGGCGCGACTAAGGATGGTTTGGCATTATTAAACACGGCCGAGGGCCTCGCAATCGCCGACGGCCAAGGCAACATCCCCGACGACAGTGGGGGCTGGGGCGGAGGTAGCAACCGATGGATCGGCAACACCTTCGGCGAGCTCTGGCTCGGCCAGCCGAACGATGTCGTCAAGGCTAACGTCGTGAAGGATTATCTACGAGTCGTCAGCATGTGCCATCCGGAGTGGAACTGCCACCCGCAAAATGTTCTCGTCGAGAAGAACCGCGCAAATACGATCCTCGTTGGAGGCTTCGGTTGGAACGGCCTCTCCATCTTCCCCGGTACGAAGCTCCGTTACAATATCTTAGATGGGGCAAGTTCTGCCTGGATCAAGGACTCTGGGATATCCCTTTATAATGGGGTCACCGACGCGCTCGTCGAACGGAACATACTGCGCAACTGGACAGGCAGCGCAATCATCAACTCCGGCACGAACAATATTGTACGCGACAATGACCTAGGGCCTTCGGGTCCGATGAGGTTTGTCGATATCCCAGGATGGGTCACATCGGCGCGCGAGCTCACATTGGAAACAGAGACAGATGTCTTCCAGCTTCACTGGGGCATCTGGGGATTCCTCACGTCGAACGGCTTCCCAGTAGAGGGCGAGCCCGTAGTACTGACGCTTGACGGCCAGTCATGGAAACAGCTTGCCACGGGCGTCGGAGGCTTTTTCGGCGTTGCGCTTGATTCTAATGAGATTCCAACAGGCTCCCATACAATCCAAGTTGTCCATCAG
>CAYJRO010000057.1:0-1629 GCA_964372425.1 uncultured archaeon | reverse complement strand
GCTACAATTACTGGCACATGCCAGCCAACAAGCACATCCTTTGACTTTTCCTTATCTAATGGAGGAAGCAGGGCAGTGGCACAGGGCTCTTCTGTTACTAACACCATAACTGCTACGCTGACATCAGGCACCACACAGCCAGTGTCATTCACAGCTTCAGGCTTGCCAACGGGAGCAACATCGTCATTTTCGCCGACATCATGCAGTCCCGCATGCTCTTCCACAATGACTGTTTCAACATCATCCACGACCCCGACCGGCACTTACACTATAACCGTGTCTGCAACTGGCGGCGTAGTGACAAGGACTTCCACTTATTCATTGACAGTGAACGCCCCGACTGCTGCATGCCCGTCAACACCTGCCTCTTATCCATCGGCTTCATGGGACCGCGTCTGGTGCGACATGGCTTTCGTGAGCAAGCTTGCGGATACGCCAGATGAATCTGTGGAGAAGTTTGATACAGACTGGTCGACTGGCATTGTCGCAGGCATCCGTGCGGACAGCATAGGCTTCCGCTCAGGAAGGACGATAAGCATTGCCACGGCAGGTGATTACACTTTCAATGTGGGCAGCGACGATGGAGTGAGGGTGTGGATAGACAATACTTTAGTTTTGGACAAATGGGTGGACAGGCCTTACACTGTTGATACTTTCACAAGAACCTTGACTGCCGGAAATCATCAAGTGAGAATTGACTGGTATGAGAACGGCGGAGGAGCCAGGGCGAGTTTCAGCTACGGCGCATCCCCACCGCCTTCTTCCACAGGCACACTCAGAATCCTCTCCTCCAACCCGCGCTACTTCACAGACGGAAGCGGGAAGGCCATATACCTCACAGGTTCGCATACATGGGCCAACCTGAAGGAAACCGACAGTGCGAGCCCGACGGAAACGCCACGGTTTAACTTCAACGCGTATCTTGATTGGCTCCAGCAGCGCGGCCACAATTTCATCCGTGGCTGGACGTGGGAGCTTTCCAAATATAGTTATGACACCAACCCGAGCGACGGCATAACATACATGTATTCATGGCCGTTCCCCTGGCCGCGCACAGGCTCGGGCTCGGCCTTGGACGGCAAGCCGAAGTTCGATTTATCAAAATTCGACCAATCATATTTCGACCAGATACGCTCTAGGGTGATTGCTGCGCGAGACCGTGGAATCTATGTTTCAATAATGCTGTTCGAGGGCCACGGACTGGGATCTGAAACCCCGTGGCGATGGGACGGCCATCCTTTCAACACCAACAACAACATAAACGGCATCAATGGGAATCCAAATGGAGACGGATTCGGCACAGAGACTCACAGTTTGGACATCCCAGCAATAACTGCCATCCAGGAAGCTTACGTCAGGAAGCTCATCGACACCGTGAACGACTTGGACAATGTACTTTATGAGATAGCGAACGAGGATAGGGGGACTGTTGCCTGGCAGACACATTTCATCAACTTTATAAAGAACTACGAGGCCGGCAAGCCCAAGCAGCATCCTGTCGGAATGACATCCCGCGGATGGCAAGTTGAGAATAACGCTGAGCTTTACAACAGCCCTGCTAGTTGGATTTCCCCGAGGAGCAACGCCACTGCAGACTATGAAAACAACCCTCCTGTGGCCGACGGCGGC
>CAYJRO010000056.1:1989-6706 GCA_964372425.1 uncultured archaeon | reverse complement strand
AGTGCCTCTCTCACTCTCGCTGTCGTTCGACTCAAGCCTTGTATCATCATGGCTGTCGGCACTCTCCCACCGCGCCACACACGCCACTGATTGCAACCCGCCCCCGGACCCCCCGCGGTCAGTCCCACGTTCCATCGCGCAGGCGTTCGATGCCAACCGCGCCAACGCTTGCCCAGCCGCATTCGTCAGAAGCCTGTCAATCAGCAGGGGCTTCGACACAGCTGTCGCTAGGACATTAACCGCCTTCAGGACAGCCGTGCAGTCCATATCTTCCAACTTATCCGCAGCAGCATCCTATGTCATGTCCCGCCTGGCAAGCCTGCAGTTTAATGTAAACCTGTCTGCGGCCAGAGTTGCCGTGTTAGCCAAGTCCGTCTCGCAGGCTGCAAGTTTCAACCTGATAGGAGTCAAAGCATCATCCTTCCTTAGAAGCCTGATCAACAACATGACCGCCAGCTTGGCGTCAGCTGTACAATCTGCCAAAGAAAGAATAGCATCCGCGTCGCTTTCTATGAGCACTGCGATAAACAGGTTGCTCCTGGCTTCCAGAAGCATCGCTAACACTATAAACTTCAACCTTTCTATCGCTAGATTGGCATCGATCCTCAGAAGTGTCTCCCAGCAATTCAGTTTTAATTTCGCTACAGCTGTCGGCAGAGTTTTCGAAAAAATATCGTCTGCATCGTTGACAATCAATACTATACAGCAAAGGCTAGCTTCATTTTACAGAGCATCCGCAAATGCAGTTTCGTTCAATTTTGCTGCCAGCTACTTTACGACACGCTTCTTCTCACTGGCACATCAGATTTCCTTCAGCTTGAATGCCTTGAAAGCGGCCTCGCTGCTGGAATCTGTCTCCCAGGCTATTGCGTTCAACCTCGTACGTGCAGCACAGTTCACCCAAGGAAAGACGGCATCAGTAGCATTTGCAGTCAACGCATTAGTCCAAAGGACGCTTTCAGCGGCGAGGGATTTAAGCAGCACAATAACATTCAACATAAGCGCATCCAGGCTGGCTTACGTATTCAGAAGCCTCTCCCAGCGGCTCAGTTTCAACTTCACACTAATAACAGGAAGACTGTTCACCACGAACCCCGTCCTGAACTTCTTTATAAACAGCAGCATAAGGAGCCTTTACGCGTTTTCCAGATCAGCATCCTCTGCATTGCCATTCAACACAGCGATTCAGACACTTTACAGCTACGCGAGGTCTGCGGCTGCCAGCATCAATTTCAACCTGTCAGCTTCAAGTATAGCAGCCGCTTTTAAAAGCCTTTCCAGCCAGATACCTTTCAACTCATTCACCGCATTCATCCGATCAGTCCCGCGCCCCATTTCACAGGCATTTACTATCAACAATTTGATCGCAAGATCAGCCATACTTTTCAAAACCCTATCCAACACCATTACTTTCAATCTCAGCGCATCTGTTGCATCTTCTGTCTTCAAATCCGTTTCACAAGCAGTCAACTTCAACCTGTCCACACTTTTCCAGTTCGGAAGGCTGCGCATCGCATCTGTCTCACTTGCGGTCAATTCAGCCGTCCAAAAATCACTTTCAGCCTACAGGACTATGATTGATGCAATAACAGCAAACACAAACGTATCCCGCATAGCCATCCTCTTCAAAAGCCTTTCCAGCCAGCTTTCCACCGACTTTTCGTCGACAGTAGGAAGGGTATGGGCAAGGACATCGGCGCTGTCGCTAGGCATAAACACCTTGCAGCAGGAGTTGGCCGGTTTCATCAGAACAGCAGCAAGCCAGCTCACATTCAATTCTGTGACAGCCAGAATACAGAGCCTGTTCCTTAACTTGTCCCATCAGATAAACATATTCCAGACAGTTGCAAGAGCATACAGTAGGATCGTGGATGTTTCCCAGCCGATAGCATCCTCCATAGCCACCAAGCTGTCATTTTTGTTCACAAGGGACATCACAGGCTTCTTCTCAGTGGCATCAGCATCGAAAGGCACAGCCAGTCTTTACAAGAACATGCTGCAGGACATTAGCTTCTCCTCCTTTGCCTCAAAAATAAGGACAGTGCAGAGGTCTGCCGTAAACATCCTGCAGTTTTTGAAGTCAATACTTTTCAGCTTTGTCGCAGCGCCACTACCCCCGCCACCACCCCCGTCGCCTGGAGGTGGAGGAGGTGGTATAGGAGGCGGAATAGTTTTACCGACCATAATCACCCTTCCCTCTTTGACGAAGATAGAGATATCTGTCGAGGACAGCATAAACGCCACTGTGAACGAGAGGGCTATCCTGGCTGTGGTAGTCAACAATATAGGCAACATCAGCCTTTTGAATGTGGTAATGGAAGTGAGAGGCCAGCCGGAACTCGAAATAAAGCTGACGCCCAAGTCCTACCCGATAATAGAAGTGAGCGGCTCGAGGATATTCCTGCTGGAGATAACTCCCAGAGCAGGCGGCGAGTTCCAGGTGACACTGATCGCTACAAGCGGTCCCGTCTATGACACGAAGACTCTGACAGTGCTTTCCAAATCGTTGCCCGTCGAAGAAGACACCACGCTTCTTTCGCAGCTCGACGAAATAAGGGAAAGCTACAGAATATTGAGGGAGGTGCTAGCTAACATGAAAGCAAACCAGTACCCCGTGGAGCCGATGATCGACACAACAGACACCATGCTGGACAGGACGACCATAGTAGGGGATTACATACAGCAGAAGAACTACACAGTGGCTAAGGCCATGATAGGAAAGCTGGTAGAATCCTACAAGCTGCTGCTAGACCAGACAGTGGAGCTCAGCGAGCAGAAGGCGAGGGAGTTCTGGATGCAGATAATTGTGATGATGGCGATGCTTGCGGTGTCGGCCGCTTTGATACTTTACTATGTGTACACGACAAGAAGGCCGAGGGAGCTTTTGCAAATGGCGTCATGAGATGTTAAATATGAAAAATCTAAAAATGTCGGGACAAAAATTCGAGCCGTCAATATTACACCTTTATATCAATCCAAGCAATTCTTCTGTAGTCAAAATCCGCACCACAGATTGTTCTTTTAATCTAGAATCGTTGGACCATATGGCACATCTATATCTCAGCGCCAAAGCAAAATACGGAACATCATCCGAGTCGGGGGAAATTTTTTCTGCCGTTGAGATAAACCGCTGTATTTCTTCTTGCGGTACCAGAGTTATGCTGTTACACAGTATTGCTGTGAATTTCTCGAAATCCTCCAGACTCCTGCCGGTTTTCTCTAAAATCTCGGCCCTATGTTTCTTGAATTCGTCTATAAGGTGTTCCGGTGCTATCAGTTCTATCTCGTCAGAAAGTATCATTTCTGCTGTCTTGCCGCCTTTTATGGCCGCGGCGAACAAGACGTTAGCATCCACCACCAGCATTCATACCAGTTCTCTGTATTTTTTAGCCAGGGCCTTATTGACTTTCCTTCCCAGTTCCAAAGTCTCCTTTTCTGTAAGCCTGCTCTTGGAAGCGAAATGCTTCAGGAACTCCAGCTGGGAAGCTTTTTCCCTGATAGCCTGCCTTGCCACTTCAGACCAGTTTATTTCCGGGAAGCTGTCCATCTCCTTTTTCAATTCTTCTGGGACAGATATTGTTACGTTTGTCACGCCCACCACTAACATAAATTATGTGTATACACAGTATTTAAATGTTTACACGGGTGACTCTGACAGAGAATCACGAACGCATGTGTATGTGACAATGATGATGGCCATGCTTGCGGTGTCGGCGGCGCTGGTGTTTTACTATGTGTACAGCACGAGGAAGAGTGAGTTTATTTACCAGCCGGCCGGGGGCGCAAACATATGAGAAATAAATTTTATTCAAGTAGATTTATCAGCGCTGGAAAAAATACGGTTGGCATCGACAACCAGTCTCATTCATATCAGCCCGTGTTTTTTAGCTACTTCCAGTTCAGCTTCTCTAGACAGCTTTTTAGCTTGTTTCTCGGTCAATTTACTTTTAGAAATTATTCGTTCCGCTAGAGAAAATTTGGCTTCTGCATCAAAATCTTGCCCACAACTTTTGACAGTTTAGTCTAGTCTCTAGACTCTTCGGTACTTCCAACCTCACAACTATTTCTGACATGCTCAACACCTTTATCTATAGTTACAGTCATTACAGCTTGAACCTTTCTCACCCACTTTCTGAAAAGAGTAGTGCGAGCACATGAACAGTAAATTATTAATAGCATTGGTTGAAATTAGACACCTAGCCTCAGCTTTTCGTATTCTTCACGGGGCAACTTTATCTGCTTTAAGATTTCATTCAACAGGCCTTTGCCAAGTTCTTCATTACCGTGTACAGGAACAACAGTTCTTCTACCATCAGGATGTATGTAGCGGACATGGCTTCCAACTTGATGTACCTTTTGAAAACCAGTCTTTTCTAGAATCTTGCACATCTTCTTCCCAGAGATTGGAACAAGCCTCATCTACTCACTTGCATCTGCTGTATCCCAACGAATTTCAAAGGTTTTACATTTTCGGCTTCTATGCAGACTTTTATCGCTTCTTGGACTCTTTCCAAGACCTGAGGAACAGTCCTGCCTTGAGTATAACAGCCAGGTATATCTGGAACTTTTGCTATGTAAATCCCGTCTTCGTCCTGTTCGATCAATATAGTAAACTGCATGACATCATCACTAATAACTATTACAGCTTAAATAAATTAAACCTTTCTTCTCCTCTCCTTATCAGAAGTGTCAACACTATGAACAATAAAATTATCAC
>CAYJRO010000056.1:0-1979 GCA_964372425.1 uncultured archaeon | reverse complement strand
TTAACACAGTTTTATTTGCACAAAATTCTATTCGGCTTCACATCTCAATCCAAGATTTTGTCAATTTTACTTCTCCGGTCTCTTCATTTATTATAGCCTTGGCAAGCTGCAAGAAATCATGGCCTATAAGATTTTTCTTGCCCCCCGTAATTAAGACACCGAATCTAACACTGTCTATTTCAACAGATGCGCCATAAACAGGCTTTACCTCTTTAAATTGCCCAGCCGCCTCTATCGGCAGATTGTCAAGATGCGGCGCCCCTATTTTTAGCAACACTTCTTCATCAATCATCGTCCGTTCGGCTCCTGTGTCTATAACAGCCTCAACCTCTTCCGATTTGCCGTTGGCCGAAATCCTAGCCTTCTTGACAATCTCCATAAATAGCCTATATTGTTCTAGCTACTTAAAACTTCCCCCCTTTTCTTCTAATCAAAACCAAAGCATCGGCACCGAGATCATTCGTCAGAAAAGCCTAGGCAGCGTCAAGATATGCTACTTGGCGGACGATTCTGCTATCAAAGGTAAGCGCACCGGCATTGGACAGATTAGCCGGTGTCGAAGCCAAGTTGGACAAAGCCCTCGACATGTCAGAGAGTCTGGGTAACATCTACAGGAGATCTTTGATAAAGGAAGGGGAGCAGCTGGCCAAACGATCAGCCGAGGCAGAGACGCTTCTGGCGAGGCTGGAGAAGGAGATGGTGGAAGGCAGGCCGGCGGACATGATCCATATACATAAGCTGAAAGACGAGATGGCCAACCTGGAGGCCAAGGCTGCGGACTACTACCAGAGGCGCAGGAAGATGCTGTCGGACGAAAATTAAAGTCCCCGTAAAACCAATAGTTATTTATGGTGGACATACCCATTATTCCTGTGATTACCATCTATCCTAACCTCAATTTCGTCTTTTACATAGTCGCAGGCATAAACCTCACGATAATTTTCACCACTATCATAGCTATGCTCTCCCACAAAAGAAGACTGACTGCCGGTACGGACTCTGTGCTGAGAGGCCTGCTCGAATCGCAGCTCAGGACAGTGCAGTCATTGGAAACTTTCAGGGTTGGCATGGACGAGCACATGAAGCTGATAGGCGGCCTGCAGGAGACGGTCAGCGCCATGCACAAGGCGGCAAAGGCAATGGAAGATGAAACGCATAGGAGGACAAAGGAACCGCACGCTAAACACCATGAACAGTCGCATGAAACCGCCGGCACAGTCACAGAAGCTGTCGAGAGGCCCAATATTTCTGAAAGGGTGCACGAGATCTATAAGAAGTCGTTGAACAGGGAGAAGATTGTGCTGATAAAATTACTGGCAGACACGGAGGCGGACGTCTTGAGCCTTGAGAAAGAGATAGAGGAAGGAAGGTCCGTGGACATGGTCCATGTGAAGAAAGTAAGTGGAGAGCTGACCCATCTTCAGGCAAAGCTCCAGGATTACTACAGGCGGGAAAAAGGATTCCTTTCAAGGTTCAATAACAACTAGCTCACTTTAGCTTTTCAGGCTTTCCGAGCCATTCTATCAACAGATTTGTAAATCTTGCCGCGTATGCGCCGTCCACTATCCTGTGGTCGAAAGACAGGAAGAGCGGCAAAATTTTCCTGACTTTCAGCTTGCCGCCTGCCACGACAAGCTTGTCGTGTATCCTGCCGAGGCCCAGTATAGCGCATTCCGGATAGTTGATTATAGGAGTGGCGAAAAGCCCCCCGATACCGCCCACATTGGTTATAGTAAAAGTGCCTCCCTTCAAATCACCAGCATTCACAGCCTTGCTCCTGGATTTCTCGGACAGCTCCTGTATCTCCTTGGCAAGCTGCAGGATGTCCTTCATGTCCGCACCCTTCACTACAGGTACAATCAGGCCGTCTCCCGTATCGACAGCTATCCCCATGTTGTAGTATTTCTTGACTATAATCTCCTGGCCCTCCTCGTTCATCTCGGAGTTTATGTTTGGTTAGTCCTTGAATGCAGCCACCA
>CAYJRO010000055.1:5210-6766 GCA_964372425.1 uncultured archaeon | reverse complement strand
CGCCAACACGCTGAAGATGTTCGTGAAACATTGGGGCGGCGGGTGGGAAGCAAAAGGTGAATTTGACAGATATGTGATACAGGATCTGGACAAAATACTTGTCTCCTATGGAAGCGAGGGCGAGGCTGCAATAATCGCTCAGCAGGATTCCGTGACAGACTTCTCAAAGGACAATTCCGGAAGGAAAATGGCACTGGGTTGATAATCCTGAAGTTCGGACCAGTGAAGCGTCTCTTGCCTATCGTATCTGTCCTGAGCGCATACACGATGCTTTCCTTGGCTTTCTCATTTTTTGGTTTCTTGCACACCACAGAATCGTACACATACGGCAGCACGGATTTTTTGAAGGAGTTTGTGATGCACAGCCTGTTCGGGGCAGTCGTCGGCATCTTCACGTTCAACTTCAGATACACGGTCTACACGGCATTCTTCCCAGCCCTGACGGACGCCGACCACCTGGTCAATGTCTTGGGCCTGAACTTTTATAGCCGCATGTCCCACTCTATGACATTTGTACTGCTGTCATCATTGATTCTTGGGAAGTTGTTTGGCCGGAAAGGATTCGATTGGAAGATAGCCGTCATACCAGTCGTAGCAATGATGTCCCACATAGCATTCGACGCCTTGGATGAAAACCCTACAAGAATCGCAGTGTTTGCCCCCATCAGCTTCTCGGAAATCAGCTTTGGTGCATGGACTTCCCCTGTGCTGGAGGCTCTTGGCATACTGATTGTAATAGTCGTGTTCAACCTGGGACGCCTTAAGAAACTGTTTTCCATAACTACATGACATAGAAGTATTTCACAGCGCTTCCTATGAGGAACGAGATTGCAGCAACGCCCATGCTCAGGACCAGCATCTCAGCCAGTTCTTTTTTCAGGCCTCTTTCGAACAGAACGCTTGTGTACACTGCGGTGGACGATGCGATGATTATAGCAACGACTATGGTCAGTGCCAGCGCCGAGAAGCTTTGACTCATCAAAAAGAATGGGAATATCAGCAGCCCAACAACCGCAACATAGGAAAATCCTGTGTAAAATGCGGATTTTCTCGGGCTCTTTCTATCATCCTGCTTGGCCTGAAGATAAGCGGAAGCCGTCATCGACATGGCTGCAGCCACGCCTATAATCAGGCCGGAAAATCCCACCAACAGGCTGTTCTGTATGACAGATACCAGGCCGGCCAGAGCTCCTGTAATCTCTACTAGGCTGTCGTTCACCCCAAGGACAATCGAGCCTGTGAACTCGACCCTCTCTTCCTTTATCTCATCCAGCACGCTTTTCTCGTGGAATTCCTCCTCATAGATTATTTTCTTTAATCTTTTCCTTGCCTTTCCATCCAGCTTTTTCAGATAATCCTTGTATTTCTTGGTGCTTTCCTTTTCGTGTCTTTCCAAAAGCTTCAGGGTGAAAGTGAGGCCTGTGAATATTCTTATGATTTTGAAAACGAAAACCTCCAACCAGCTTACCCTGAAGTCTTTATTTTTTGAAAGGCTGAGCCAAAATTTATAGTGATCCTTCTCGTGCCTAGCAAGATGAGTCAATACTCTTTTGACC
>CAYJRO010000055.1:0-5200 GCA_964372425.1 uncultured archaeon | reverse complement strand
CGGTTCAGATAGAGGTCGGTGTCCTTAGGGTTAAGCTTGGCCAGGTCATTGTAAACATTGTAATCCTTGAGCTCGTCCAGGACAAATTCCTCCACTTCCATAAGAACAATTTGTCTGCCGCGAGTTTTAAATGTCGTCTATGGAGAGGGAGCTATGGCGTTTACGGCGACCGGAGGGGGGCTTAATATTCCTGCTACAAATGTGAAAGCAACGAATCCTATGAATGCCATGAAGAGGCTGTGCTTTATGCCGGACATCATCGAGCCCTCGGACATCTTGCCTATGGCCATGCCTGCGAATATGCCCTGTATGATTATCAAATTCCTGTACATATCATTGTATTGTTTGGCCAGCTCCGCTGGGGGCGTGGCTCCTGGGGGGGTGGCTGAACCCAAGGTCCCCTGAGGAACAGACGTGAGGCTGGGCGTGAGGAACAGCTGCATACCTATGATGACGGCCAAGAAAACAAAGAAGACTATGTAACCAGTGACTACCTGGGACTGAAGGTACAGAAACCTTTCCTTCCTAAGCCTGTCGACTTCTATGACTGTCTTGCTTAGGGCTTCTAACGTGTCTGTCAGGTTGCCGCCGAAGCTGTGGCTTTCTATGACAGCCGAGACTATCCTGCCTATTAGCTTGGAGTTGGTTTCTTTTGCAAAATTGACCAATACTTTGTCTACGGGTATGCCCCAGTTAAGCTGGGAAGCCATCTTTTTTATGTAAGGAGTAAGATAGCCGTAGTAGTTGTCTGAAACCGCCTTGAACGCCCCCGGAAGGCTCATGCCGCTCCTCACCGTCTCTATCAGGTCCCTGATGAACAGTGGGAAGGAATTTTCTATCCTCTTTTTTTTGTTGAATTTCTCGTACCACTTGAAAGTCAGAGGAAGTATCGGCAGCATCGCAGCTACCGCATAGAGTATCTGCGGGCTGAAAGGCAGGAACTTCCCTAGGAACAAAAGGTTGGCGATGGCCACGGAAGCACCTGCTAGGCCTCCAGAAACGTAGAGCATCAGTTCTTTGGTTTTGATTCTTCCCGACCCGCTTTTTTTTGCCATCTATATCTCAACCTCCACCCCTCTTAGGAACATCAGGAATGCCGAATTCACAAGCGGTATGAGAATATAGACGCTTAGCTTTGTCAGGTCAAGGATGTTGAAACCTCCCAGAGATGGCGATATCATGCCCATCACTGTGAACATGGATATCATGAAGAGCGGCGCAGCCACCATCAGGCCTGTATACAGTTCGGCATAAGTCGAAAGCTGCTGCAGGAACTTTTCTCTTCTTGTCCTCCACTCGAACAGCGCCTGCTCGCCTGACGATTTTAGATATGTCTTGATGTTGCCGCCGGACTCGGTAGTAGTTACTATACCCAGCAGCGTCTGCCTCAAGTTTTCAGAAGGCGACCTATCGGCGACAGACCTGACGGATGTCAGTGGGTCGATGCCGTAGACGTCTATGTTCCTGGCAATCTTCTTGAACTCCTTTGCTATATCGCCGTATTCATCGAAGTTCCCTATCAGCCTGAATATCACATAGGGCGGCACGCCCGACTCTGCTATCGAGCCCATGTGTGTCAGCACGAAAGGCAGGTTTGTCTCTATGTTTTTTTCCCTTGAGCTTCCTCTGGAAGCCGGGTAATACAGCAGACCGACGAAAGCGCCTGCCGGCACGATAACCGGCACCATCATCATTACAAGGACTCTTACAAGCAGCTCTTTGAGGACAAGCAGGCTTAAGACCAATGACACGGCCGCACTGGCTGCCGCCAATATGAACGTGGTCAAGAACACAGTGCTCATGTAGACCATGAATGACTTTCCAGTGTCCGCCTTGGACAGCCCGGTCTTTACGAAAATGAAAGAATTCTCATATTTTTGAGCCAACGATCCGAAGATGTTGGTAGCTATGGAACTGTAACTAACCATTCTCGCTTTCCCTCACGGCCCTGAAGCCCAACAATTCCAATATCGAAGTTCTTTTCTTATGCTCGGCATGTGCCGGTTCGGTTTCTATCTTGACTATTTCGACTGCCGGATGCTTCGGCTGCTTGGACTGCATCTGGACTGCCTCTAGCGCCAAGCCGACTTTTTTAAGCAGTGTGGCCGGCTCCTTGTAGTAGGTGTTGATTGCACTGGTCACGTCAATATAGTGCTTTATATCGTTGCTGGACATCCACTCCAAAATCAGCCTCCTTCTTTCCAGTTCTTTCAACGCATCCTCGTAGCTTATGCCTATATTGTTGGATATTCTCCTTATTGCAACGCTGTCGTTGACCTTCTCGTGCTTGTCTGTAACCGGATCCCATCTGAAGGTTATGTTGGTTGCCACTTCGTTGGTTCTGGGGTCCACCGATACTATTTCCACAACTTCCTTTACCCTTCTTGCCGAAGCGCCCTTCTCCTTGGCATGTGTCATGACTATTATGAAGCCCAAGCTTTCGAGAAGCGTGGGGGAGAGGTTTATGGGCGCCGTGGTCAGCCTTCTCACAAGCGTGTCTATGCCTGCTGCGTGGAAGGTGGTCATGGACGGGTGGCCGCTCGCCATTCCTTGGAACATGACATATGTCTCCTCACCACGCGTCTCGCCTACGATTACATAGTCTGGGTTCTGCCTGAAAGTCTCCTTCAACAGATCAAACATCGTGACCTCGCCGTATTTCTGACCTGTCGATGTGGGTATGCCGAACCCTTCGCGCGACACGCCTGATATCCAGTGCTGATGCGGCAGCCTGAGCTCTCTCGTGTCCTCGATTGAAACTATCTTGGCCTCCGGAGGTATGAACATGGCCAAAGAGTTCAGCAAAGACGTCTTTCCCGTGGCTGTGCCGCCGACCACCATGGCGGACGATTTGTTCTGCACAAGATACCATAAATAGGACATGATTTCCGATGACGCCGTGTTGCCCTGCATAAGTTCTATCGGCGAGAACGGATGTTCTGAAAACTTCCTTATCGTGAATGTGCTTCCTCTTGTAGCGACATCGGTGGCCAAAGTGGCCGCGACCCTGCTGCCGTCGGGAAGCGTGGCATCCAGTATTGGCTCGGCGTAGCTGACATACCTTCCTGCCCTCTGTGACATCTTGACTATAAGGTCTCTTAGGCTGTCCAGCTCGCTGAACGAGATGTTTGTCTTGATCGAACCGTATATTCTGTGGATGACGAATATTGGTATGTCTGTGCCATCGCAACTTATGTCTTCCACATTGGAATCCTGCATGAGGGCCTCGAGATCGTTCATGCCCACGAAGTTCCTGTAGATGTAGTAAAGGACGTTCAGATAGGATTGGGGCTTTATCTCTATCCTCTGGTCTTCTATTATCTGCAGCACCTTTCCTTCCAAGTACTCCAATATCTTGCCGCTCCCCTTGAAAGAGGAAAGGTCTATGTCTATCGTTTCCATGAGGGAAGCCGACACCTCCCTTATCGTCTCTTTGTCTTCTTCCGTGAGCTCCGGCTCGATGACATTGTAGACAAGCTCCTGACTTTTAGGGTCCCAGATTACGCGCACAGTTGCAAAGGGGTCTATTACCAGGTATGATATGTCTACCTTGGTCACATCCTTAGGCTTCTCAAGCTCCACCTTTTCGGGCTTCTTGACGTAGAACTTGGGCAGGCCGGCCTTTTCCTTCTTCTCTATAAGCTTCCTGTAAAGAAGACCGCGCAGGACAAGCTTCTCTCCCACCTCCTCGGCCATGGCAAATCACCGTCTCATATGGCTTTTTCTTATGCTTTTACCAGGCTGCACTATCCCTCTGTGCCTTGCGCAGGAAGGACAGTACCTGAGATTGGTGACTGTTGTGTGGATGAACCTTCTGTCAATCTGCTGCATGAGCACCGGGTCGTTTATGCCGAACCTTCTCTTGGCCAAAAAGGTCTTGTATCTGGGAACCTGTCGCTTGCAGCCATCGCATACAACGGTGCTTTCGCTGCCCCTGGACTTGGTGTGCCAGTACTTTCTTGTATAAGGCGCTGTGCTTATTGGCATATAATTAACTTTAACTCTGCTGTTAATTAAATTTAGTTAAAAGGTCTAACCATGGCAATGAACAGGCTGGCGGCAAGGAAGGTAAGGATCGCGGACATCCTAGCAGGCAAATTCCACCCGGGAAGCAGGGAGACTCTAGAGCCCAGCTATGTGACAGACGGACTCGGTAGAAACATATCCAGGGTGAATGTGATAGTGTCAGTGGTGGACAGGTTCTTGAGCAACGACGGCAACTACATGACGCTTACTGTGGACGATGGCAGCGGGGGCATGAGGATCAAGTTTTTCGGAGAGGATGTCAAGAAAAACTCGTATTTGGAAATAGGAAACCAGCTGCTGATAGTGGGGAAGGTGAAGATGTATAACGAGGAGCTGTATCTTGCACCGGAAGTCGTCAAGAAAGTGGTGGATTTCAACTACATATCATTGAGGAAGCTGGAGGTCTTGAAGGATCTCCTGCAGGCCAAGGCGGCAGTGGACAGCATAAAGTCTATGGTGGCCGGAAGCGGCGCAGAAATTGCCAGGAAGTATGCTGCTGACAGTTTTGGCATGGACGAGGAGGCTTTCAATCTGATAATGTCTGGAAGCGGCGGGTCCGAAAAGCCTGAAACGGAAGATACAATAGTCGGCATTATAAAAAGGCTGGATGGTGGGGGTGGCGTGGACTTGAAAAGGATATTGGAGGAAAGCGGGCTGGCAGAAAGCGACCTAGATGCTGCTGTGACGAAACTGCTGGAAGACGGTATGATATTCGAGCCTACGGTGGGCAAATTTAAGGCGATAGGTTAAACTGATTTGTATGGGCCTGGAAAGCTATGAAAAGATGCTGGAGGAGGCAATGGGCAAGCTTCCAAAGAAGTCTGAGGCAGTGAGCAGGTTCAAGATGCCTCAGGTAAAATCATCCGAACAGGGAAACAAAACCATAATACAGAACTTCTCCGAGATAGTAAGCACGCTGAGGAGAGGGGAAAAGCATCTTGCAAAGTACCTGTTCAGGGAGCTCGCTCTCCCAGGAACTTTTCAGGACACACAGCTTGTCCTTCATGGTATTGTTAGAGGAGCGGATTTGCAAAAGAGGCTGGAAAGCTATGTTAACGAGTTTGTCTTGTGCAAAGCCTGCGACAACCCAGATACAAAGATCGTGTCGGACGGCAGGGCAAATTATATTTCTTGTGACGCATGTGGCTCAAAGGCGGCTGTTAGAAGTTTGTAG
>CAYJRO010000054.1:0-6771 GCA_964372425.1 uncultured archaeon | reverse complement strand
TTGCAAGCTTCTTGCTGCTGTTCACTGTATTAAGGGGTCTGGGGCTTGCTATCCTGATTGGCATGATGCTGCGTGTTTTCCTATACGCCCCTCTTTTCAAGAAGTCTGCTTAGGCTGCTTTCCACATGAAGGATTTTTGACTTGACGTCCCCGCTGTAGAACATCATCTCCCCGCCGCAGTGGATGCACTTCCCCACAAGAGGGACATAGTCGTATGTTTTGCTGCACCTGTCGCATATGAGGCCGTCAGCGGACGTGAGCCTGCTGTTTCCGTTGTCCTTCTTCCTGCTGTTGTTGAGTATGTCGCTTATCAGCATCTGCTTGCCCACTCTGAAGAGCTCGCTCTTGTCAAGGCCCATTGCTTCAAAGACTCTTTCAAGGGGGGGCAGCAGCTGGTTTTCTATGTAATACTTCGGGTCTATCTTCAGGTTGTTCTTCTTGATATACTCTGGATCCTCTGCCCTGTCTGATATGTTCTGCAGGCCTTTTACAATCACAAACCCGACACGGTCGCCGACATACGGGGATGCTCCTTCCCTCTTTCTCATCTTTTTTACAAGCTCCACGTGCGGCTGCGTGCCCTTGTATTCCTCAAGCCTTTTGGAGATTCCCTTGGTAATGACAAGCTTGTCGAGCTCTATTTTGTTGTCCTGCAGCTTGTGCACGATGTCCTTCATGTAGTCCAGGGCCTTCTGGGGGTTCTGCTCGCGCAGCACTATATTCAGTATCTCGTTCAGGACTTCGGACACAAGGTTGCACCAGTCGCGCCTGACTGTCTCGATGCCCTTCATGACCATCTTCTCCTTCCAGATGCCATCCTGTTTCTCAAAATTCCAGCCCACATACCTCTTCTTACTGAGAATCAAAAGCGTCCTGAAGACGTTTTCCACCTTTATTCTCATCTTGCCCTTGAACTCGTCATTGACAATCTTGGCCACGCCGTCTCCCATCTCAAGCGCCTTGTCCAGATCTTTTGTGTTGGTCTCTATCATGATGCTGTCTGTGTTGTGGAGCAGTATCTGGCCGCAGCTGTCCACGAACGTGTTCGTGCCATCGACAGAAAGATCGTATACGTAACCCTCGTAATTCTCCTCTTTGACTTTCAGTGTTTCTCTGGAATTGAAGTATGTACAGGTGGTTATCACATAGGTGTTCTTTTTATCGCGCCTCCTTATAGTGTACCTGATGCCGAGTTGGTTGAGCAGCAGGGAAAGCCCGCAGGCCAGTTGGTGAGACTTGGTCTCTAGTCTGAAGTTGTTTTTTATGTATTCCTCGGAGTACCTGCTGTCGGCCCACCTGCTTCCATCGCCTTTTATGAAGTTCTCCAGAAGAATCAGTTTGTACTTGTTGGGAACATGGAAAATGAATTCTGGAAGCTTCTTACCCATGCTTTTCTGGCCACAGAGCATCTTGAAGAATATTGCAGCCAGCTTGTTCATCATCTGGAGCTTGTGGGTCGTGTCTTCGTACACAACTGTCCTTTGCTGCCCTGATTGGGTCTGGTAGCTGAGCTCCCGCATTCCCACGTTAGACTGTATAACAGATGCGCTAGTGCCGTAAAAGAGGTTTAGAAAATCTTCCCTGAGCTGGTTCAGCCATGCCGTGTCGGTGCATGCTATGGATGCCCCCCATCTTGACGTGGTGTGGCCTGTGGAGGAGCTGCCCTCCGCAATGTATGCTCCCAGGAGCCTGCACAGCGACTCGAATTCCCTGGAGCGGACTTGTATGAATCTCTTGAGTTTTATGGGACGTTTCATTTTCATCCACCCTGCCCATATACTGGAGTCGTCGGCTTCCAAGACGGTCGTCTTTTCCAGTTTCTTATATATTTGCGTGAAATGGAATGGCTTTAGGAACTTGTAAAGGTCTATCACATCAGTATTCTCCACGGCTGGCACACCTTCAACCCTGAAAAGGTGCCTGCCTTGCATGTTGAGCGGCTTTGCTTCCACCAGTCTGCCACCTTCATTGACTATCAGGGAATGGTCTTCTGTCACCACTGTCTCCCCGAACTTCTCTGACACTCTGTAGATTTTCTTGCCGGTCTTGTGCCTTATCAAAAGTTTTATGGGGCTCCATGCCGGACGCGTGTTCGCAGGGTCTGTTGCAAGTGCCCTGTAACCTTCTAGCAACACGGCTTCCTTGTCGTGCGTATGAACCAGCCTATGCTTGTTCTCCTCAAAAAGTTCCTCCACGTTTTTTATCCTTATTGTGTTGTCCGGATCCAGGACTGTTACGAACCTGTCGGCTGTCATGCTGTCGCCGTAGATTACTTTGTGGGGAGTGTTTCCCTCGACTGCTTCCGTGGTTTTGTGTATATAGTTCCTCCCGCAACTTGTTATGGCGCTGGCTATGTCAAGAACGTACAGCCTTGCCATGATGAAACCTGTGTAGCCGTAGAATGCATTGGACATCCTCTTGAGAGCTTCCTGCTTGGAGTCGAGCGTCCTCAGCCTGCTCTCGTCCTTCTCTTGTCTCATCTCCTTCTTCACCTTTGCCCTTTCCTCTATCAGCTCCTTTACTATCCTAGGGATTATCCCCTCTCGTACCTTCGGTGACACGAACCTTGTGCCATATGGTGTTTCTGTTATATCATCTACAAGACTGCTGTCTGTGACTAGCGTGGTCGGGCAAATATTGTAGCCTATGAATATCGAGGGGTACATGCTTGCAAAATCCAGCAAAACTACGGCGTTGGAATGCAGGCCTGTGACCGGCTCCAGCACGAATCCTCCCTCCAGCTTCTTTGTAATCCTCTCCCTGTCCCTTCTGCCGACTTCCTCCTCGTCGGGCTTGTTGGGAATGACAAAGCCTTCCTTGTTGAACTTCCTCAAAAGTATGTTGTCGACTTTAACCGCCTCGCCGCTGTCCAGCGAGTCCTGCAAAAGCACGCCCGACACCATGCTCACGCCAATGTACTTGTCTATCAGCTGCTTTTCCAAGAGTATCCTGAGGGCTAGCACAGCGTCCTTCCTCGCATACTCCACAAGCTTCCTCACATCCTCCGGCTTTCCCTTCCAGTACTCGGGTATCTGGCTCTTTGTCATCTCCATCTTTCCCTCTCCTAGGATGTGCAGCGAGACGTCGTTCAGGCCGAACCTTTTCAGGCCCACGAAGAATCCTCTGGTAGCCATCTCGCGTATGATTGTATAAGGGTCCACTATCACCCTGCCGGGTATCTGGTTCAGGAACTTGTTCTCGCGCATCTTCCTGCTGTTCAGCGGCTTTTGGTTGCAGCGGCCCATCGTCTTCGGGAGCTTCAGGGCATACAGACGGTCGTTGATGTACGGCAGGTCGAAGCTGTTGATGTTGTAGCCTGTTATGATGTCCGGGTCGTACTTGTCAATTATATCTAACAGCCTCTGCATCATCGCCTTCTCGTCGTCGAACTCGAGCGTGTTGTGGTTCTGGAGGCCGCGGCGCTTTGAAACACGTACCAGCGTCTCGGTGTTGTTGTAGCTGGGAGAGAAGGAGAGTGCTACCATGATGATGGGATCCTTCTTCGGGTTGGGCATGCCGCCCTCCGCGCTCGCCACTTCAATGTCCAGCGACAGGTGCTTTAGGCCCGTATTCTCAAGGATTTCCGCCGGCTCTATCTCTTCGGCTTTTATAGTCCTGCCGGTCTTGACAAGACTTGTCCTCACTGGCTCGCCCTTGACTTTTATCCATTTCATGCCGTAGATGCCAAAGTCTGCCATGAACCTGTATTTGAAAAGTATGTCGGCCTCGAATATCCTTTCCACCGAAGGGAGGATTTTGATAGAGTCCCTTACGACCGGCGTCTGTGACGGGTCTGTGAGCGTTACTTTCAATAATTTTGTCTTCTCCTTGGCGTATCCTATAGGCAGGAACTTCTCGACATCCTCTATCTTTTCTACCAAACTTGGGAATTTCTCCTTGAGTTCGCTGATTATCACCTCTTTGTCACTTGGCAGGATGTAGAAGTAGGGCTTGTATTTCTCATAGAAGACTGTTATAGATTCTCCGTTCTGCGTCCTGCCGAAAATCCTGACAAGCGGCTTGTTGTTGACGTTGACATAGTCGCAATCAAGAACCTGCAGTATAGTTTCCATGTTTTAACTTAGCCTAGCTTTACTTTTAAGGATTCGTATGATTCCAAATCTATTAACCAAAATATATTTTCCTCGGAATTTTCTCCGATAGAGAGGAGAACTGTGTTCTTGTAGTTTGATTGGGAGTCGCCGCCGAGGTTGGAGACGAAAATATCTGGCACCGGATCAATGATGAACGGCAGCACTGGCGTGTCTTTTATCTTCTGATAAGCAATGATGCGCTTTTTCAGGAGGCCTGTCATCTGGTTGGCCGGGCTTTCTTTGGGGCTGATTGTGTCCTTGTGCAGCAGAAGCAGGTTTGCGCCTTCGGTGGAAACCAGCGCGACCTTTTCTATCACATCCTTTGTGCCGGAGTTGGTTATGGTGGCCAGGTATGTGTTGGGCGGGAGTTCTGTGGATGGCATTTTGGCGGCTGGATCCTCGAAGCCGAAAATATACAGCCTGTCATATTTTTTCGGGAGATTGCTGATGATGTCTTCCGTGGAGTATTTTTTAAGGATTTTGGAAAGGTTGTTGAAAAATAGCATCCCTGTGCTCTTGCCGGGCTTTTTTCTGTCCTTGAAAAGGGGGATGTCAGGGTTGACTATGTTCATGACCTTCACTGACCTGTCGTTCTCGCACAGGAAACCGAGAATGTCGCTCTTGCCGATTTGCTCGAGCTTTGATTCTTCCAGATTGTAAAGGGAGACGTTAAGCGTTCCTGTGTTGTCCTGCAGCGTGGCCGACTTGCTCCTGTTGTCAAGGTCCACTATCTCGGCTATAAGGGAGAATTTCTTGACGTTCTCGTTTATCTTGTTGATGGAGATGATGTTGACAAGGTCGAGCCTGTACTGGAGGATGGTCCTTATGGCATCGTATGTCCTTATCCTGTCCTGGATGACATCGTCGACCGATATCTCGGGCGGGATTGGGATGTGTGTCCTAATTATCCTGATGCGTTCGGCTGGTTTGTGGTCTGCTATGTCCTTAAGCGCGACTGTCAGCTTGCCGTCTTTTCTTACCTTTTCCATGATTTCTGACAGCATTTCTTTGCTTGGCTGGTTGTCATAGATATATTGCAGGCTTTCCCTGTCAAGTTGGAGCTTGCTGTTCATGAACAGCATCAATATTTCTTCCTTATCCATTAATAGAGAAAATCACTTCTTTAGAATATAAACTGTCAGGCCTTTGATACCCTCTTTCTTGGAGTGGGGCAGCTCTATTGCCTGGACCTTATCCTCGTTCACCAGTTCCTTGACATATTTTCTCACGGTGTTCCAGTTGATGTCTTGACCGAGCTTTGCTGATATGGTCTTTGTGAGGAATGCCACTGTGAGGGGTATGTTGGAGGATGATAAGGCTTTCAGTATCTCGGTCTGTATCTGGTATCTTTTGGACGGCCTTCCGCGCTTCATATTAATAATTATGATGTTTCTAAATAAATTTAACATTTTTAATAGCAGTTTTGGAGTTGGTAGTGTAGATTTTTAGGACTAGTAGTAGTTAGTAGTAAGCAGTAACTATAATTATAATAACAATGTTATAGTTTATAGTTAGTTTTGTTCGTTGTTTTCTTTGTTTAGAAAAGTTTTACTACAGCAGTTATACTTATACCAGTAGGAGGTATGATATTTATCGTAGGAGTTGTCTTGTTTTTGGTTGGAGAGATTATAGTAGCGATTAGAAAGTTCATAGTTTGGATTGGAATAGTTATAGAAAAGATTTGAATAGTTATAGTTAATTTATGACTGATTTCAGTAATTATTGGACACGTTTCTTTAATACTATGGGTATTATTAATAATTGTTTGAACTGGGGGTAGAAAGTGTTAGATTGTCATATTTTTGAATTTACCACTAACCGTTCAAGGCACAAACAATAACTGGCCTACGTCCCCTTCTCTTTATCAACGAGAAGTCCCAGTATACCCTGTGTTCGAACCCAGCACCTTTTATAATTTTTGAAATGTCGTTCAGATCGTATAGTCTTAGATTATGGTAATCTTTAACGACAGATACTTTACCCCGTTTCTTGAACATCCAGTATATTACAATGTTGGAATACCTCCCTTCATCTTCCCTATCATAGACAACTGCAGAGTCTTTGTCTAAGAACTCTCCTTGCAGCAAGTGCTTTCCGGGCAGAGGAAAGTCAAAAACAACAACACCTTTCTGTTTAAGATGTTTCTTGAAGTTCTCAAGTGTCCTTGTCAAACCCCTTGAATCAGTCACGTAATTGATTGATGTGAACATGCAAATTACGGCGTCAAACCGCTTCTTCATACCGAACCTTCTCATATCGGCGAGCTTGAACGGAACATTAGGCATTTTCTTCCTTGCTATCGCCAAAACAGCGGGGTTCTTGTCCAACCCGACGACTGAATAGCCTTTTTTCATCAAGAATTTCACATGATTTCCAGTTCCACAGGCGACATCTAGAATGGATTTAGCATTCGGATTGCTGACTTTCAGTATTTTGTCAATGAAATCGACTTCTTTCTGATAATTTTTGTAGCTATAGATTTTGTCATAATATCGGGCGAACTCTCGGTACAGGGCTTCTTTCATAATCCTACAATTCTTATTCCATTGTTATAAAAACAGTACCTTTAATGTAATGATGCTAAAATTTTCTAGAAAATCTTCGTCAAACCATTTATCAAGGCAAACTTCAGCACGATTGCCTTCACAAACATCTCTTTTCCCGGCACAGGCAAGTA
>CAYJRO010000053.1:0-6826 GCA_964372425.1 uncultured archaeon | reverse complement strand
AGCCGAAGAGATAGTAGAAATTTTCGATCTGGAGCGCGATAAAAGGTCAAGACTGCAGTACAATACGACAGATACGGCTAAGAGGTCCAAAGCTCAGACGTCTATTGAAAGAGCCAAAAGGTTTGTCTTTGAAATGGGAAAAATTCTCAATGGGAAAAAATCATATCATTAAAAGACAAAGCGTCGGGCAAAAAACAAACACGATGCTGATTTTAAAAGAAGCTGTTAACAATCAAGACTATGCAGATTATCGCCAGATATGACACGGAAGACTTGAAGGCCTTCCATGCCACCTCCTTGCCGGGCTTCAGGAAAAGCCTCATGTTGTGGTACAGTATCAGCAGGCTGGGAAGCAGAACTACAAAGAACGAGGGGAAGTTGGTGAGGTAAAGCATCATCCACAAGGCAAAGAACACGGTCAGGTAGTTCGTGGAAGCTGTGTAGAAACAGGCCTTGGCCATTCCTATCACGGCAGGCATCACGGGTATCTTGGCTTTCCTGTACTCGTCCTTGAACCTGATGGCCAGACCCCAGAAATGACCGGACGACCAGATGAAAATCAGGACGGCCAGAAGGATGGCAGGCAATCCCACAGTATTAGTAACTGCAGTCCATCCGGCAAGCGGCGGGAAGCTCCCCACAAGACCTCCAACCACAGCTGCCCACGGCGTCCTCCTCCTCAGCCACAGGGTGTAGATATGGACGTACACAAGTATCGCCAGGCCTATGAAGGCTGTGGCCAGAAGGTTTATGAAAACAAGCGATATTGCCAGCGATGCGAACGAGCACACGGAGCCGAAGGCCAAGGCATTCTTCCTGCTGACCTTCCTTGAAGGTATCGCCCTCTTGGAAGTCCTGTACATGATTTTGTCGACGTCGCTGTCCACGTAGCAGTTCAATGCCGCAACCCCGCCGGCTGCTAGGTAGCCCGCAACAACCAGCGCCACCAGCTCCTTCAGGTGCAGAAGAGAGCCTCCTGCCATCAGGAAAGCGGTTACGGCCGTGATTATGTTTAGCACAGCTATCCTCGGCTTTGTGAGCTGCATATAGTCCTTCAGCATGCTTGTAATTTTGTCCTGAAGCCAAAATAAACTTTTAAATAGTATGAAGTGAACTCATAATTATCGGTGTGAAGCCAACATGAACTGGAAAAACATCATTGTTGCCTTGTCTCTTGTTTCTGTAGTAATCCTGTCGGGATGCACCAGCTCCTCTGACGGCGGTACGCAGGACACAACTCCCAGTACGTCAACCGGCAGCAAGACCTACATCATGCAGATGAGGGAGTATGACTTTGTGGTCGGCAGCGACAACAACCCCACGATAACGGCCAATGTGGGCGACACCATCACCATAAGGCTCAAGAATGTGGGGACGATAATGCATACTTTTTCAATAACTGAAGATGTTGAAAAGTCGATAGCTGATGTCGAGGCGAACGGTCACACAGATGGACAGACGCCAAGCCTTTTCATAGACGAGGTGATGGTTGAACCAGGCAAGGAAAAGAGGATAACGTTCACCGTTGACAAGGCGGGCGAGTTCTCCTACATATGCCTGCACGACAAGCCCAAGATACACGCGAAGAACGGCATGGTGGGCAAGCTGATTGTCGAAGTGTGATGGCGGAAACAGACTTCCTGTCGAATAAAAATTCGTGTTTCTTTAAATCTTAAAGTCTAATAAAAATATTAACAAATCAACCGCGATGCAAATGTATGCCTCAATAAGAGAAAGAGTGGACAGCCACGTGAAGATAGAAAGGTTTCCTAGAGAATATGTCTACCTTGCTACATGCCACAGGCAGGAGGTCTACAACACCGAGCCCGTCGGCATAGAAGGCTTCGAAAGGCTCGAGGGCAAGCAGGTAGTCAGGCATTTGCTGGAGGTCGTCAGCGGCATCAGGTCTTTTATAATAGGCGAGACAGAGATACTCGGACAAGTCAGGGACGCGCTAGAAGCCTCGCAGAAGAGCAATGCTGTCAATGACACGCTCTACAAGCTTTTCAGGTCGGCAAGCAACTTCGGGGCAAAAGTCAGAAGGGAGACAAAGATATCCTCCTACAAGTCATCCATAGTATCGATAGCATTGGAACAGATGGACAGGAAGCAGAAGATAGGAGTCTTGGGGTGCGGCTTTCTCGGAAAGACCATGCTCAAGAACCTCGCAAGAAGGAAGTTCGGCGATGTAGTATGCTCCAGCAGAAACATCGAAAAGGCAAGAAACTTCTCAGATTATCTGGGATACATGTCTATACCGTTCTACCAAAAAGACAAGCTGTTCGAAGAATGCGACGTGGTCGTGGTAGCACTGAGCCAGAACGTGAAGATAGAACTGCCCGTAGGCAGCAAGGCGTTCGTAATAGACCTCGGCAACAATGTAAGCAGTGGGAACAGATTGAACGTCATGAACTTGTCGGACATGAAAAGGATGGAAGGCGAGATGAGGAAGGCCAAGGAGAAGGAGGTAGAGAAGGTTGTCAGGATGATAAACGAGGAGACCGAAAGGGTATACGAGAAGATAGGTGGATAAATGGGTGAACGTATTGTCATCGGCGCCAGGGGCAGCAGCCTCAGTCTGAAGTCCGCCTGCCTTGTCCTGGACAAATTGAGGGCGGATTTTCCCGACATGGAGTTCGAGATAAAAATTATCAAGACCGAAGGCGACAGGAACCAGGAAACGCCTTTGCACCAGTTCGGCTACGAGGGCATCTTCACAAAAGACATAGAGAAGGAGCTTCTATCAGGCAGCATAGACATGGCTGTCCACAGCCTCAAGGACTTGGCGACTAGACTGCCAGAAGGTTTGACGATAGGAGCTGTGCTGGAAAGATCCGACCCCAGGGACACACTTTTATCGCGTGGTAACTTGAAGCTGGACGAGCTTCCTAAAGGCGCGATTGTCGGCACGGACAGCCCTCGCAGGAAAGCGCAGTTGCTGGCTCATCGTCCAGACTTGTCGGTCGCAAGCCTGAGGGGCAACATAGAGACGAGGATACGAAAGCTCGACGAGGAACAGTATGATGCTATAGTGATAGCTGCGGCAGGCCTCATACCTTTGGATCTGGAAGACAGGATAACACAATACTTTCCAGTGGATTTCATGATGCCGGCGCAGGGACAGGCTGTTGTTGCAGTGGAAGTCAGGAAGGATGATAGAAAAGTGCTGGATATTGTAAAGAGTTTGGAGCATGCTGATACGAGGATTGCTGTTGAGGCTGAAAGGGCTTTCGTCAGGCGCGTTGGCGGCGGATGCAAGTCTCCTGTGGCTGCGCACTGCAGGATTGTAGACGAAAGTTTTGTGCTTGAAGGCATGATATCTAATGAAGAAGGCACCAGGATTTTCAGAGACAGCATCGACGTGGTGAAAGAATCAGTCAATGATTCTAGTATAAAGTTGGCAGAGCTTCTGCTTTCCAAAGGGGCGGGAGAAATTATAAAGAATATGGAAGAATTGCCTCTTCACAACAAAAGGATACTCATAACCAGGCCGAAGGAAAGTGCTGCTAGCCTGTCTAAGAAGCTGGAAAACTTGGGAGCGCTGTCGCTGTCGCTCCCGGCAATAAGATTCGTGCCCGCGGAAGACTCGGCTTCGTTGAACAAGGCTGGCGAAAAACTGCAAGACTATGACTGGATAGTGTTCACGAGCTCAAACGGTGTGAAGTTCTTCTTGGAAAGGTTAAGGAAGGCCGGCAACGAGAGTAGCTTGAAAGGTCTGAAAGTGGCGGCAGTGGGGCCGGCTACTGCAAAGTGCGCCGAAGTATACGGAATCAAAGTCGATTATGTGCCCGAACGTTATCTAACGGAAGCGTTGGCTGAAGGAATGCCTGACGTGGAAGGCAAAAGAATCCTGCTTGCGAGAGCTGACATAGCAGACGGGAAACTGAAGGAGCGTCTGGAAGCAAGGGGGGCTTCCGTGGAAGAGATAGCAATATACAAGACTCTATCTGACGGCTCTGACACTTCTGATATAAAAAAGATGCTGAAAAGAGGCTACATAGATTTTGTTACTTTCACCAGCGCATCTACTGTAAGGGGTCTTGCAAAGACGCTGGGAGAAAAGTATTTACAATATTTGAACAAAGTTAAGATTGCCTGCATAGGGCCTGTCACGGCCAAGGCTGCGAAGGAGATGGGGCTGAAGGCGCATGTGACAGCCAAAGAGCACACGGAAGACGGCCTTGTGAAGGCTATTGTGGAAGAAGCCAGGAGAGGATGGGAACAATGAAAATCAGGCCAAGGAGGCTGAGAGCGAACGAACTGGTGCGTTCGATTGTAAGAGAAAGCAGGCTGGCGAAGGAATGTCTTGTGCAGCCGCTGTTTGTAACGGATGCGAATGCTGGCGAGATAAAGTCGATGCCCGGCCAGCATAGGTTTGATGTCAATAAGGTGGGGGGAGAAGCTAAAAGGATTTTCGATTGTGGGGTAAAAGCCGTCATGCTTTTCGGCATACCTAAAAAGAAGGATCCTGATGGAAACGGTGCCTATGAGAAGAATGGGATTGTGCAAAGGGCTGTGAAAGGGATAAAAAAGGCTGTACCCAGGCTGATGGTTATAACTGATGTGTGCCTGTGCCAGTACACAGACCATGGGCACTGCGGAATCGTGCAGGGCGGCAGAATAGCAAACGACAGGACAGTGGAGGTGCTTGCGAAAACTGCTGTGTCTCACATCGAAGCTGGCGCAGACATGGTGGCTCCAAGTGCTATGATGGACGGCCAGGTTTCTGCTATAAGGGAAGCTCTGGACGGTGCTGGCTATCAAGACATTCCTATAATGAGCTACTCTTCCAAGTATGCTTCCGCTTTCTACGAGCCTTTCAGGGAAGCTGCAGAGTCTACTCCAAAATTTGGCGACAGGAAATCCTACCAGATGGATACTTCAAATGTAAGGGAGGCCATGAAAGAGATTAACATTGACATCGATGAGGGCGCCGACATCGTCATGGTGAAGCCTGCGATTCCTTATCTTGACGTTATAGCCTCTGCTAGAAGAAGGTTCGACGTGCCTCTTGCGGCCTACAGCGTCAGCGGCGAGTACTCGATGGTGAAGGCTGCGGCAAAGAACGGGTGGCTTGACGAGAAGAATGTGGTGTTGGAGATGCTGACAGCTATAAGACGAGCCGGTGCGGACATAATCATAACTTATTTTGCAAAGGATGCTGCTGTATGGCTCAACGGGAGAAAGTAATTATGGACAAGGACATTTTCGTTCATTTCATCATGTTCAAGTCTGACAATGCGTGGCGTAACCTGCCGGAAAGCGAGAAGACAAAAGGCAGGAAAGAATTTGTTGACGCAGCAAGAAGTTTCAAGGGCATAATCATTCACAGCTACAGCACTATCGGAACAAAGGTCGGCACCGACTTCTTTCTGTGGCACATCGGTCATTCCGTTGAATCTCTGCAAGAAATGGCAAGCAGTTTGCTGAAGACTGGTTTGGGAAGACATCTGGAAATAACTAATTCTCTTCTGGGGATGGTCGGGTCTTCTGTTTATGTGAAGAAGCAGGACTCCCAGCAGCAAGCCATAGATGCCGAAGACAGGAAAAAGTATCTTATAGTCTATCCTTTTACTAAAACTCCCGAATGGTACATGTTGGGCAAGGAAGATAGGCAGAACATGATGAACGAGCACATAGTCGTCGGCAAAGGCTTCCCTTCTGTCAGGCAGGTGCTTGCATACTCCTTCGGCTTGGATGATTATGAGTTTGTGATCTCCTACGAAACGGACAGCCTCAAGGACTTCCAGGACTTGTTAAGGGCGATGCGCGAAACGAAGGTCAGGCTCTACACTCTCAAGGACACTCCCATATTTCTCGGCGTACACAGGACTTTGAAAAAGACTTTAGAGCTTTTAGGTTAATTGAATTATTATGTCGAGGAACCACAGGAAATCATCTAGGCTTTTTTCCGAGGCTAGAAAATACATGCCTGGCGGCGTCAACAGCCCAGTCAGGGCGTTCAAGGCAGTTGGCGGGGAGCCCATATTTATCTCTAATGCTAAAGGCTCTAAGCTGTTCGATGTTGACGGCAACAGTTACATAGACTATGTCTGTTCATGGGGACCTTTGATACTGGGGCACTCGCATCCAAAAATAGTTGAAGCTCTGAAGAAAGCTGTGGCAGAAGGAACTAGCTACGGTGCATGCACTGAAAAAGAAGTTGAGCTGGCACAGATGGTCGTCAAGGCTTTGCCGTCGATGGATATGATAAGGTTTGTCAACTCCGGAACCGAAGCTGTGATGAGCACATTGAGACTGGCCAGGGCTTATACAGAAAGAAAAAGTATTGTGAAGTTTGACGGCTGCTACCACGGGCATGTAGATTCGCTTCTTGTCAAGTCTGGCTCGGGGATGGCTACGTTCGGCCTTCCTGATTCCAAGGGTGTGCCGGCTGCATTGGCGCAGGACACGCTGGTCGCACCTTACAACGATATTCATTCTGTAGAGGATTTGTTCATAAGACACCCAGACGACATTGCTGCAGTCATAGTGGAACCTGTGGCGGGAAACATGGGGGTTGTAAAGCCTGAAGAAGGTTTCCTGAAGGGATTGGGTGAGATAGCAAGCAAACACGACGCATTGCTGATATTTGACGAGGTGATAACAGGATTCAGGTTGGATTATGGGGGCGCTCAGAAACTGTATGGCGTGAAGCCTGACTTGACATGCTTGGGAAAGATAATCGGCGGCGGCCTGCCGGTAGGCGCGTACGGTGGCCGCAAGGAGATAATGGAGATGGTCGCACCACTCGGCCCCGTGTATCAGGCTGGCACGCTATCGGGCAATCCTCTAGCGATGACTGCCGGACTTGAGACTTTGAAGA
>CAYJRO010000052.1:0-6830 GCA_964372425.1 uncultured archaeon | reverse complement strand
TGGGCATACTGGCGATAATCTACGGTTTCTTGGAGACTTTCAACATGTTCAGGGGCGCAGCCTCAGCGACAACATCTTACGTCATAATAGGCGTCGCCATGTCTGGAACAATGATGTACAGCGGGATGACCAAGATTCTGGCCCAGACATTTTTTACAATAGGAGCGTTGATGTCAGTCATAGTTTTCATGCTAGTTTTTATATTCGGGGTATTTGCTTGGGGCGCTTTTAGGAGCAGGGGGCTGGTTACTCAGTTCAGAGGCGAATACGGGCCGCTAAGAGGGGCTCAGAACCTGATTAAAAAGTGGATTCTGGAAGCGGAGGGCTCCCACCACGCCTTAAAGAAAGTTGGAAACGTAGCCAATTTGTCCCCCATGGGCCAGACAAGGTACAATGACCTGAAATCTACCTTTTACAATGCACATGCCGAACTCACAATAAAGCTGAGAGAGCATTTGAACCAGTCACAGATGAAGAGGCTGAACGACATGAAAAAAGACGTGGACTCGATGCAATAGGCGTCCTGTGACAAATAAGGCTTTTTAAAATCAAAAATTATTAGTATGTTTGGAAAACCAAAGGGCTCCGCATCAGGTCTGGTTGCCTATTATCTGAACCGCATAAGCGATGGTATAAGCCGACTTGAGGCATTCAACAGGCAAATGGCACCTACCTTTGCGGACAACGACCAGTTTCTGAGAATAAAGGCGGAGGTTTTGCACGACTTGGGCCAGCTGGAAGTCAACCTGGCAAACCAAATGACCAACCACGACAGGGAGAGGCTGAAAGGCCTGAACAACAGGTTCATAAAGCTGAAGGACAGCCTTGTATAGCCTTACTCTTAGAAATATAAAACCATCCAAACACAACAATTATTTAATGACGCTGCTATCAGACATCATAGAAACTCTTTTGGGAAACGCGGCGGTCATGCCGACAGGCAACCTTATTTTCGAATACTTCCTGCCCTTCACGATAGTCTGGGTAGTGTTTTTCGCGCTGCTGGAATTCATAGACGTCTTCAAGAACAGGAAAGTGAACCTCATACTTGCATTGGCTATAGCATTGATGATGACCACTACTCCTTACTGCGCGGTGCTTACAAGGAACATACCCAACTTGGGCTCTACGCTCGCCGTCACGATCTTCATAATAGTCTTCATCTTCGGCCTGATAATGTGGGGAATAAGGAGAGGCGTCAGCCTTGCTAGCGACGACTTTGGAGACGTGGAGGGGACTAAGAGAAGGCTGAGAAGAAAATTAGAAAAACTAAACCACGAGTATAGAAGTGTGGACATACACAGCGAGGAAGCCAGGGCAATTGACAGGGAGATGGAAGAGATAAGAATGGAGCTAAGAAGGCTCGGCAGGAACTAGTCTTCACAATAAATACGCCAACCTTGAAAATAATAACCATGCCGATAACCCCCAGCAACCTCGTGAGGCACGAGCTGATAGGCTTGCCTGTAAAAATCAGCAAATCATCCAACCCCAGCCAGAGGAGCATCTCAGGCATGGTTGTCGACGAATCCTACGGAACGCTCAAGATCGAGACAAAGGACGGCGAGAAAACTGTTATTAAAAAGGACTGTCTATTTATATTTAAACTTCCAGATAAAACTAAAGTAGAAGTGGAAGGAAAGCTTCTGGTCAGCAGGCCAGAGGACAGGATAAAAAAGAGGTTTGAAAGATGGTGAAGCAGAAGGCAAGGAACATAGGGATAGCTGTCAAGCACCCGAAAGAGGCGTGCTCGGACGTACGCTGCCCCATCCACGGCAAGCTGTCGGTCAGAGGCAAGGTGATAGAAGGCACAGTAGTGTCAGCCGGGGCATTGAAGACAGCCATAGTAGAAAGGCATTATTTGCATTATCTGCCAAAGTACGAGAGGTACGAGCACAGGCACACGAGGATACCCGCCTACAATCCCATGTGCATAAGCGCGAAGGTCGGCGACAGGGTGAGGATAGCCGAATGCAGGCACCTGAGCAAGACAAAGGCTTTCGTGGTCATAGATAGGGTGGTCTGAGATGAAAGCCGTAAAGTCTAGGATAACCAGGTCGATGCCGGTAGGCGCCTATCTGAACTGTATCGATAACAGCGGGGCCAAGGTGGTGCAGCTGATATCTGTCAGAGGATACAAGGGGGTCAAAAGGAGGATGCCTGCCGCAGGGGTGGCGGACATGGTAAAGATAGTTGTCAAGGAGGGCGACGTGAAGATCAGGCATACAATGTCCGAGGCGGTCATAGTCAGGCAGAGGAAGGAATTCAGGAGGCCCACTGGTCTGCGTGTTTCTTTTGAGGACAATGCTGCTGTGCTTGTGAACGAGCTTGGCGAGCCTAAAGGGACCGAAATAAAGGGGCCCATAGCCAAGGAAGTTGTAGAAAGGTTCTCTGCCCTGGGAAAGATTGCCAGCACTGTGGTATGAACTTTTAAATCCTTTTCTGTTCATAGTTATTTTAATGTCCGAAAAGATGGGTAGGCGGGACTTTTTGTATGCAGTAGCAGCAGGAACAGTGGGAATAGCGTTGGGCCTATATGCGAAATCATTCAACATATTCGCGCCAGACATAACCAGAAAGGCTGAAGCATCCTATTTTGTAGACAGTGTGAAAAAGCTGATAAACGAGGACTGCATGCTGAGGGACGTGCCTTATCTGGGCAACATAAACGGTATTAACCCACTTTACATTTCCGGCAGTGCTTCGAAAACTACCGAGCCTGGCCTAAACCTTTTCTGGGACAAGGTCTCGAAGCAAAGGACCGTGGACATGATAATAGTCTATCTGAGGCCCGGCATTGCCTATTCCGATTGGTGGCTGCCGACGGTTGCCGACTACACCAAAACCAACCTGCGGGGACTGCTTCCAAGCACCTACACGATAAACATAAAAACAGAAACTAGGAATTTGAGCGGCATAAAGGATAAGATGAGCGTAGACGAGCTGACGGATCTGGTGATGGGCGCCAACGAGGCATATCTGTACGAGCCCAGCATGATCCATTTCATAGCAGACTCGGACATATCAGGCACCGTATGCGGCAACACGGAGGACATTGACGGCATGGCTCTCACGCAGCAGCTGTACAACGATGTCGGGGCTAACTTCTCGTTTTCGGAAAGGTCTTCAACGTCCCTCGGTTACAATTATTCGAATATGGAGCAGGCTTCCATGGCCACGCACGAGCTGGCGCATCTGCTGGGAATCCCCGCTTGCCACGAGAGCCTGTGCTTCACAAGCCACAATGAGCTGGCTCCCAACACCACGAATATTTTCGGGGAGAGATGCAAGCTTCTGGGCAGCAGGTACTCCAACATTACGCCGGTTAAGTTTACTATAAAAGTGAACGTAGACGGCCAGGAAAAGGACTACAACTTCCTGCAGATAATCCCGCTTGGCAAGGTGGCTGATACGACAGCCAAAGACGACTATGAGAGACACCTCAAGCTTTACTTGGAGGACAAGGCAAACCTGAAAGGTTTCAAATACGAGATGCAGTCTGCGCACGACGATGATACTGGGGAGGAGGTCAGCACCTTCACATTCGGCGACAAGTCCAAGGCAGATGTAAGGATAATGTATTATCTGTCAGACGCGCAGGTGACAGACGAAGGCATCATTTGAATCAAGCGGCTAAAATATTTCCCCGACAGATATAAGGCCGCGATTGCAGCCGGTTTAAAAAACAATTTACTGCAGCAAAACATCAGTTATTTGGGTGGATGGATTGAGCAAAGGCGTTGCTGCTCCGGTAGAAGGAAAGTTCAAGTTCCTGATAGCAATAATAGCCTTCCTGGTCTTTTTGGCAATCATGCTCTTGTTCGGAAGTCAGGTAGTGAGCTTCATAGCGAACAACATGGGATGGAAGGCCACTGTCAGGTGCGACCCGTCCATCGTCAGCTGCTAGAGGCGTTAATATGTCAAGGAGGCTTGTAATCGGCATCGCAGCCGGGCTCGTGGGTCTGGCCATAGTGCTGTACTTCTTGTTCTTTCTGGACAATACGCTGCTCCAGTCGCTGGTGAGCTCCATACTGTCGCAGTGCAACGACGGCAGGGACAACGACGTCGACGGTCTCTGCGACTATGACGGCCAGTGCAACGACGGCACTGCGACGGCTCCGGATCCTCAGTGCGTGGATAGCGAAGGGAATTACGACCCAGACGACAACGACGAGTCCAGATGACTAGGACGCGTGGCCAGCCGGACAAAACTTTAATCTTATAGAAAGTTTAAATTAATCTTATATGGGCAAGGGTGGGATATCGATACCGCCGTACCTCGCGGCAAGCATGATAATCATGGTCATAGTCATAGGGGTGGCATACCTGTTCCTGACAGGCATAGGCGAGAACCTGCTGCAAGTGTTCGAGAAGGTCATAGTGAAGGGCATACAGGACATCATGTGCGGGTCGGTGCCAATAGTGGGCCAGTGGATGTGTTCATAATGGACCGGAAGTGTTGAAGGATGGTGGAGATAAAGTTCATCATAGAGATTGCGGTGATAATAGCGTCCTTGGCAGTGCTGCTGTTCGTGTTTTACAACAACTATGCCGGCATAGCAGACCAGTTTTTCGGCTGGCTTGGCGGGCTGGCCGACATGGTAAGGATCGGATGATGACGGATGCCTGAGAAGAAGATCATAGTTTTCATAGTAGGAATAGTAGCCTTGGCTGTCGCGGTGGTCATTGTCCTGGGCATCATAAGGGTGCTTCCATTCCCGTTCGGATACTGGGACCAGGACACCGTGCAGGCCATACTGTCCACTGTAGCCTACAGGTGCGCAGTCGACTATTCAGCAAGCGGCGGGAACGAGAACATCTGCACTTGCACAGGATACACAGAAGATTGCATGCGGCAGGCTCCGGAGATGTTCTGCACCGAGTTCAACCCGGAGGACTGCCCCACAAGCAAGCTGCGGCCCGGGCAGGGCGTGCTTGACTTCAGGATGGGCTACGGCCAGACGCTGGAGATACTGTCGACTCCGGAGAGCGATGGCAGCAATTTCAAATACACTTTCGAGCCCAAGGGGCTTGGCTTGTCGCGCGAGATGATATGCAGCAAGAGCTTCAACGGCGGAGGGCCCGGTTGCGAAATAAAGGGCTTCCTGCTCCCCCACGAGTATTCCCAGACTGGCATCCTTGGGCCGCTGGGCCCCGGCTTGCAGAACACCTTAGTAGGAAATCTTGCCAACTTCTTCGACCGCTGGATAGGTGTTATAGGCGAGCCGAAGTTCCTGCTCTACTACCAGAAGTTCGACCCCTCCTACAGCGCCGTGTGGACGCCAGGCGAGAAGCCGAACGTGATGATGACCATGGCCATTGGCGGGGTGCTGAACGGAGTAGGCGGCATACTTAACCTAGGCAAGGCAGGCTTTAAGACAGTGGGGTTCGCCGTCAAAAAGGGTTTTGCCAAAGTGTTCTCCAAAGTTCCTTTTGCCAAAAATTTCGAGTGGGTAATGAATGCACAGCGGACGGCCCTCAAGCAATATGCCTCCACTCAATATAAAATTGCCGCACAAAAGGTGCTGGGAAAGAATCTGTTCAGTAAAGTTGCACCAGCAGCCGCAGAGGACGTCGCCAGTTTAAAGGCAGGTCAGACAGCATCAAAACTGTTCGCCAAGAATATCGATGAAATAAAGCAGGCAGTGGCCAGAGGAATGAGGCAAATAATGGAAGGAACATATGCGGGCGTGGGCAGGGGCACGGGCAAAAACATGGACAATGTTGTCGACGATTTTATCAGACCCTTACGGGGGATAGTTCCTGACAACCAGCTAGATGAACTGAAACGCGGGCTTCAGGAAATGACTTCACTGAGAATCTCCAACCAGGAGGTAGCGCTTGATTACAACAAATACACAGGAAAAGTTCTTGTTAAAAGGGCAAACACAGTCCAGATGCATGCTTACGCTGATTCCGCTACCGGAAGCGTCGCCCGCGCAACAGACTCTTCCCTGATGACAGGTTTCCGTCAGAGCGGATCAAGGATTGGGAGGTGGGTGGATGGTGCTCCGTCCGCTGCCGACAAGGCACAGCACCAGGTGGCGGCAGGTTATCTGGTCGAGTTTAAGATATCTCTGGAACAGGTTGCGGCAGGCAACCCGGCAATTAGGAGGATATTGCAAAGTCTTGATCTAGACAGATATATAGCTAAAATGACGGATCAACAGTTCGACGACTTCATGAAAGCATTCCTCAAGTTTTCGGACGATGTGGGCGTGCTTGAGGACGGCACCAGCCTGATACTGCGCGGCATCGTGGTAGACAGCATTAAAACAGGGAAGAGGGGCATAGTGGCAGGAATAAAGGAACTGCCTGAAAAAATGCGGTCCCTGGCCGACGATGTCGTTGGCAGGAACGGGAAGCTTACAAAGGCTTTCCAGCTCCAGCAGCTGGACAACAGCTTTGCAGGCGGCCAGAAGGTAGGTAGGGAACTTGTAAAGAAGCTGAACATCAGGACAGATGATGTGCTTCGTCTTAAAACGCCGGCCGGAAAACAGGTCAGGGAATCCATGGTGCATGCCTTGGACGAGACTCTGCAGGAGCGGGCTATGCTAAAGCTGGGCGTCGACGAGGGCATTCTCGGCCAAGAGGTATTGGACGGTTTCGACAACGCTTTTGCGCAACTGCCTGATTATGTGGGGAGTCTTGACGTGTCCCCGGCCGTAAAGGATTTTCTTGATTCAAACGCAAGAAGCCTTGCGAAACGTGCCTATTTTTGGCCGCAAGATCCGGATAAACCTGCTCCAGCGCCTTTAACAAAAATCAAAAGTACTGAACAATCTCGTACGCAGTGATGATAAGTGACTAATCGTAATTAAATTTATCAT
>CAYJRO010000051.1:3975-6854 GCA_964372425.1 uncultured archaeon | reverse complement strand
AAAACGTAGTTGCTTATAGAAGCTGGAACGGCTGGAGTGTGAAGAACCCAATTTTACCAATAGAAGAAGGATACGAGCTGTATTCTATAATTTTTCATCTTATAGGAGACGGCAACGCAAGTAAAAGGCACTCGCCGTTCTATTCCAATAAATGTCAAGAACTTGTAGAAGAGTTTGTTAAAAACTTGCAGGTTTTAGGAAAAGTTGATACGAAAATTAAACATAGGGAAAACACTGGCGTGACCGTAGTTTATTTCCCAAAAGCAGTTGCAGACATCTTAGCATACATAATGAGAACAGAATTTACTCATCCTAACCATTTACCAGAAAACGTATTTAACGCCCCATTGGCATGTAGGGTTTCTGCCATAAGGTCTTTCGTAGACGACGGGGGCTCCATATCTGCAAATGGCACGTCGTCTATTAGTTTTTGCATTTCCCAAAAATCAGAAAACGTTTTGCTTCAATTGAAAAAACTTTTGAATTCTGTTGACATAGAATCTGGCAACGTTTGTGTAGACAAGTTGACTGATGTACATAGGTTAAATGTTTTGCATTCTAGCTGCGAAAGGTATTTGAAAGTTGTGGGCTTTACTCACTTGGATAAGAAAAGTACTTTAGAAAACTTGATAATAAAATGTAAACTTGCAAAAGATATTGTAAAAATAAATAGAAAAGAGCATAAAATATTAGAACTGTTGAATAACGGTCCTCTTACTAAATACCAGATTGCATCAAAACTGAATTTTAACCCGAAATCCACGCTAAGACTTTTGATGTATATGAAAAACAACAAAAAGAGTATTGGACAGTTTATTGGTAAAAACAAGCCTTATTGACTGCATGTTAGGGCGTCAGTCTCTTAATCTCGTAGAAAGTACACTTCCCCTCTTTATCCACCACAGCCCACCAGAAAGTCGCTCTTATGTTATGCGCCAGTCTGACGGCACGCGACATTTCAGGCAAGGAAAATGCAGACTCCTCGGGAACACAATGGACTACGGCGTGCGTGTGCTCATGGGCCTGCTTGGGCCCTCTCTTCAACTTCACTCCCCTCTGGTACAATCGAAAATGCGAACCAAAGATATAGCCGGTCTTCACAAGATACCCCCTTTCTCTCAAATCCCTGTAAACGACGAACTGCGGCTGGAACTGGTTCACGTTCTTTACAGAATACTCGTACATTTCCTGAAAATCGATCTTATACTTCTTGCCGTCCTCCTTCCTGTAGACCTTGATCTTGTTTCTTTCAAGCAGATACAAAGCCTCTACCAAGTCCAGCTCCACTCTGGTAGGCTCCTCCTCCGGCTGGGGCTTGCCGTACCCGGATTCGTCATAAAGGATAATTGCCTCCTTGTCCCAGACTATCACCCTGTTCTCCATGAGCTCCCCTTCCCAGACCTTTTCTTCTGTCATGATTGACCCATACTATTATTAGAAGCGGTACAGTTTTATGCTTTTCCGTAAGCCGTCTAGCGCACTATGTTTATGTTGAAGCTCTTCGGCAGGCTCCACCTGCTGCCGAGGCTCGCCTGCACTTTTAGGACATAGGTACCCAGTTCTGTGATGTTCTGGGGTATGTTTAGCTTGCCGTCATATGTGCTGTTGGGAAAAACCGGGAATGTGCCGCTGTTTACCACACTGCTTTTGCTGTCGAGGATGCTTGCATTGACTTCCCCTTCGCCTACGAGTTTGGATAGCAGGTCTGTTACCCTGCCGCTGAAAATGAGCGTCTCGCCCCTGCCTATGGTGGGATTAAGGACGTCCAAGCTTGCTTGCAAATCATAGACTATCTGCTGCTGCGGTGCTTGCTGTGTTTGTTCGGGTTCATCACAAATGTCAGCAACGGGCGTTAGGACAACTGGCTTATCTATATACTGTATCTCGACCTGTTTGAAAAACACGCTTGATACCACAAAGCCCGTGATGAAAGCCGCTATGACCACCATGACTGTGAAGTTGTCTATCCTGGCCATGTCCAGCAGTTTATTTATGTCCAGCTTCTTCTTGGATGCCGCCATAAGTATTGTATTGATAGGTGAGCTTAAAAATGTGTGGGGTCGCTGAGATTTGAATTCCTGCTGGTTTTGCCAGTCTCAGGCCGCAAGGTCCCAAACTTTTCGTATGCGTATCTCGAATCCTAGACCAAGCTAGACTACGACCCCAAGTAAATAAGAAATTGTACTTTTAAACTTAAACCAATTATTCACTTTATCTCTAGGATGATCTTGACCTTGGTTGCCGAATCCTTCAGCTTCTCCACCAGTTCCCTCTTCAAGTCAGTTGCGGACTTATCAGACATTATCACGACCGTCTTGGCATTGATAGTATCGTCCTTCTTGATTGCAATCTCCTCCAGACTGGAAAGTTTCAGTGCAGGGGAGCCGAACGCGAAAAAAGTGTCGCTGACACCGTCTGCTTCTATGGTTATCTTTACCTTGCACGCCCCCTTCAAGGAATGCCTCATATCGTCGCCAAAGTCCTTGGGCGCCTTGTCAGCCTTCACCCCAATCAGGCAGTCTTTCAAATGCTCGTCATCAGCAGATTTGGTGAGGCCTATGCAATTGCCGCTTGTGGCTGTTATGTGCGGGCTGCCATATGCGTTTATCTCTTCCCTGGCAGGCTTTATCTCCTGCAGCAGACCCCATCCCTTCTCTGTGGGTACGTATACCTTTCCCTCATGATAGTAAAGCAGACCCCTGGCTTCCAGCGTCTTGTGCACATGCCCTACCATATCGGGAGTTATTATGGGCGCGCCTTCCGGCATCTTGTCGTACGAATTATTTTCCTTTGACATCCTAACCCACCTTCCTGGCGAAAGTTATGAATCCTGTGTGCATGAGTCCCATCGTCTTCGGCCTAGTCGTCCTCTCGGTCTG
>CAYJRO010000051.1:3190-3965 GCA_964372425.1 uncultured archaeon | reverse complement strand
ACTTAACCTCTTCAGTGCTTTAGACACATTTATGAGCTCGTTTACGGTGGGGGAATACACTACCAGATAGCCACCGCTATTCAGCGAACCGTAGGCCTGCTTTACCACAGACTCCGGATGTTCAATGTCTATGGTAATCAAATCATTGCCCTTCTCTTCTATGCCCTTGGTCGCATCCTTCAGCTTTATCCTCATGTTGGGCAGCCCGGACGCCTTTATGTTTCTCTTTGCGTTTTCAAACGCCCTTCTGTCCTTTTCGTAAGTGACCACCCTTCCCATGGGCACGAAGTTGGCTATAAATATGGCGAGGTATGCTGTGCCTGCTCCTATGTCAACCACTCTGCTGTCTGGCCTCATGCCTGTGTATGCCAGAATCAGACCCACGTCCTTCGGAAGTATGACCTGTGCCTGCCTGCGGAGCTTCTTGTTTATTATGTCGATCATGGTCGGCCTGGTCACATGAAACTCCTTGCCCATGTGGGTCTTTATCCTGCTTCCCAGCTTCTTCATTCTGAGTTCCTTTATATTTATGACGCCGCTCCTGGTGTGCAGGTCCTTCTTGTCAGCAGTGTATACTATGTAGGACTCGTCCGCGGACAGCAACATGACTTCCTTTTCCTTGGCCATAAATAATGTTTCTAGAAACTGTTAATAAATTGTTTTAAACTTTCAAATATTCTTTGCCAATTCGGTCAGCTTCTCCAGGGTTACAGGAGTGGGCGGCTGGGTCGTGTATTGGCAGTGAATGTTGGTTAGGTTAGTCCTCTTTATGATC
>CAYJRO010000051.1:0-3180 GCA_964372425.1 uncultured archaeon | reverse complement strand
GTAAAAATAATAATAACTACATATTCTTAGCCAATTCTCTCAGCTTCTCCACTCTTACAGCAGTGGGCGGATGTGTCGAGAAGAGAATGAAAAAAGCGTCCCCCCTGAAAGGGTTCACTATGAACAGGCTTGCTGTGGCTGGGTTGCCCTTGAGTCTAATCCTAGAAACGCTGCTCTCTATCTTCTGCAGGGCCGATGCGAGAGCCAGTGGCTTCTTGGATATTATGGCCCCGTAATGGTCTGCCTTGAACTCCCTTGTCCTGGAAATAGCCATCTGCACCAGACTTGCGGCAAGAGGCGCCAGAATCAACAACGGCAACATAATTATGCTACTGTTTCCTCCTTGCCTGTTGTTGCCCCTGCCTCCGAACATCAAGCTGTACCAGGCCATCTGCGCAAGGAAAGCCAGCGCACCGCCTATGGTCGCGGCCATCGTGGAAGTAAGCGTGTCCCTGTTCTTCACGTGGGATATCTCATGCGCCAAGACCCCCTCCAGCTCGTCTTCGGTCATAATGTTCATTATCCCCCTTGTCACTGCCACTGCTGCGTGCTTTGGAGACCTGCCTGTTGCAAACGCGTTCGGCACTTCAGTGTCGACAAAGTAAACCTTCGGCTTCGGCATGTCAGCCTCTTTAGCCACCCTGTCCACTATCTTGTGGAGCTCGGGCTGCTGGCTCTTGGAGACTTCCTTGGCGCGATACATGGACAGCACTATCTTGTCAGAGAACCAGTAGCTGAGGAAGTTCATTGCAAAAGCCATGATAAGCGCGAATGCTACGCCAAGTGTGCCGCCCAGCAAAAAGCCTACGCCAAGGAATATCCCTGTCAACAATGCGAACAGCGCAATCATCCTGAACATACTCATCATTCAATTAATTGTACCAGCTAGCTTAAATTTAACTGTTTGTATTCGTAGGCCTGAATTGTCTATTTAAGATTTACATCGGCAATTTGGCTCAAGTCGACTAGGCTGTTAGACTTTATCAAACTATCTGAAACAGTGTACAGCGCATCATCTATGTACAAAGACCTCCTCACTGTGAACCCGTAGTCGCCGTAATAATATTCTTCTCCTTTCGAAGTCGTGTCCTGATGAGTCACGGTGCCTTTTAGGCTGAAGCCACTCTCGAGGGTAAGGTCTAACACGTATGCCCCGTCTGAATACTTGTTGTCCCTCCAGTTGTTCACGCTTGCAGGTATAATCAGCAGGCTCTTGTCCTTGCTGAAGAGGAACGCCTTGTGGTCGTTTAAAGCTTCAGAATAGGCATAATCGTTATTCCCTCCTATCAGGAATTTGTGCATCTCACTGGGATTGGAAACGTCGCTCACATCGAACAGCGAAAGTTTTATCTGTCCCGTGGTCCTGCCTGTCTCATCGGCTTCCTGTCCCAGACCAATCAAATGATTCTCGTCATAAGGATGCAGGTATTCTGAAAATCCTGGTATCTTAAGCTCGCCTGCTGCTTTAGGACTGGTAGGCACAGACAAGTCTATGACAAACAGCGGGTCTGTCCTCCTGAAAGTGACCAGATAAGCCTTGTCTCCCATGAACCTTGCGGAAAATATCCTTTCTGTCCTAGCTAGGTCCTCCAATTTTCCGATGACATTGAGCCCGCCGTCCAAAACATACACATGATTTAATGAAGTTGCCTGCCATCCGCCCGTAGTAGTGGCTATCCTGAAATTGCCATCGTACTCGTCCATCGAAAATTGGTTTAGTACTACTCCTGGAACATCGCCGCTTTTTTTATACTCCACATTTCTGCCAGAAACGGATATCTTGTGTATGACGGTCTTCTCGCTCTCCTTCTGTATCTCTTCATAGACCTTTTCCACGGAACTTTCCATGGATTTCAAGAACTTTGCACCCTCCTCGGGCCCAATGCTTTCCATGTAGTCTTCCATTATCCTGCCCATCTCTGCCTGCTTCTCATACTCGTTCATATGCCCGGCCTGTATGTCCTTGATGTCATTCGCAACGTCCGCCGGCAGGCTCGGCAGTATCGCCTCCTCCACAATCCTCTTGAAAATCCCCGTATAGGAAAGGTATTTTGTGTAGACCATGTAGATGTTGTCCTGCGACACATAGAGGTTCTGGCCGCTGCCTGACAGATATGTCTTGACGTTCGGCTCCTCGCCCCTGTCCTGCACGTTAAGTGCCATGACATTCGTGTAGACGTAGGAGTTGTCGTATATGTCGAAATAGTATATATCCGTGACTGGCATTTCTCTGGCAACCCCGTCGACCGCAACAGCAGGCAGTATCGGGCCTTTCTCTAAAAGGTAAACCGACTGGGTAGCTATCAAATAAACATAGTCGCCTATCATCCTGGCGCTGAAAAAGTATCCGTTCACCGAGATGTTCCTTTTCAATGTAGGACTGCTTCTATCAGACACGTCGTAAATGTAAACAAATGTACTGGACTCGTAGTACGATGGAGCTCTGTCTATTATTATCGATGTTGCCACTGAGCTTTCGACCGCCACGCCCGACTCTGCAACGGCTTTTCCTGCAACTGCCCCGCCCACAGCAGGCTCGATACCCAGAGGATACGGATAATAGAAATCCTTCTGGCCGAAAACCACCAGCTTGTCGCCGCTGATGAAAATGTTGGATGCCATGCCGTCAACCTTTACCTCCGAAACAATCTTGGCGCTTTCCGCCGGATAGGCATCAACGATAACAACCTTTCCTTCTGAAATAGTATAGATGTATTTGCCGTCTGTCTTGACAATGTCCGGCTCGTCCACTCCAGCTACTTGTATGTTGGTAGTGGAATAATCTGCCGCCTTTTGTCCGTCTCCTGCTTCTGCTATAGACGCTAGTGGAGCTGCTGTTGTCTCCAGTGATCTTGAAGCCACGCTCATGGATCCTGCATAAAGCTGAGATTCTGTCCTAGTTTTCAAAAACTCTGTCAACTCTTCATAGGAGCTGAACCTCTTTATGTCAAAGCCCTGCCCCTCCTCCTCGTTCGATGGGAACTCGACTATGTTGAACAAGAGAATCAACAGCACGGAAACTATTATTAGGGGAAATGCTAATGCCAGTTTGCTTGCCTCTGTCATAATTAGATAATAGCCGAACGTCATTTAAACCAAGACTATTTCCTTAGGTTTTGGCCGAATGAAATGCAAACCGATATTAGCCTGTTTTAAGATATCTACTATCATGGAGATAGA
>CAYJRO010000050.1:0-6887 GCA_964372425.1 uncultured archaeon | reverse complement strand
CAGCAGGAAAGAACTGGATATTATATTAGATTTATCCAAGAAGATGAAAAAACAGAAAGCTGTGGAACAGACTCTCAAAGGCAAGAACATAGCCCTGATTTTCCAGAAGCCGTCCACCAGGACAAGAGTGTCTTTCGAGGTGGCTATAGACAAGCTTGGAGGTAATTCTATAGCCCTCGGATGGAATGAACTGCAACTTGGAAGGGGCGAGGCAGTTGAAGACACGGCCAGAGTCTTGGAGAGATATGTTGACTGCGTAGCGGCTAGGGTTTTTTCTCATGATGATCTGGTCAAGATGGCCAAAGTGGCAAGAATACCTGTTGTAAACATGCTGAGCGACCTAGAGCACCCGTGCCAGACGCTTGCCGACCTGCTGACCATAGACGAGCATGTGGGTTTCAAGAAGGTGGAGAAGATTGCCTATGTGGGCGACGGGAACAACAACGTCTGCCGCAGCCTGATGCTTGGATGCAACCTGTTGAAGCTTCCGCTTGTAGTCGCTTCGCCGAAGGGCTACGAACCAAAAAAAGAAATTTTGGAAAAGGTCGACGATAGTTTAGTTAAAGTTGTGGATGGTCCGATTAAAGCTGTTAAAGACGCTGATGTCGTGGTTACAGACACCTGGTTGTCTATGGGAGTCGAGGGTGAAAAGGAGGCCAGAATGAAAGTTTTCCCGCCCTATCAAGTCAACAAAGAATTGGTAAAAAATGCGAAGAAGAATTACCTGTTTTTGCACTGTCTTCCTGCCAAGAGGGGTTTCGAAGTGACAGATGATGTAATAGATTCTAAGAATTCTGCGACTCTGGACGAGGCCGAGAACAGGATGTGGACGCAAATGGCATTGTTGCATCTTATTTTTAAACTTTGATGTGCTATTTTCATTTATGCTGGGAAGAAGACTGGCCCACAAGCTAGGCCTGACCAAGGAGAAGGTAGAGGAGCTGTCAGAAACCTTGTACGAGACTGCTATGGTTGCATCCAGAGAGCATACAAAAGAGGAGTCGTTTCCGTCATATATCTATACCTATGCCGGCTTTCGGCCATACATCAGATATCGCAGTACGGTATACGGCAGAGACCATTACCATGTAAGATTGGACGGAGCTGTCAGCTTTTATCTGGACGATGAAAGCCTTTATAATTCTTTGCAGGAGGGCGATGGGGTAAGGGTAGCCTATAAGAAAGTTGACGAGCTTGTGTATGACTATGTGTCTCCCGATTTCAAAAACAAGCGGCTTGTGAAAAGGGAGTTTTTAAGGAACGAAGTGGTTAGCGTGGAAAGGGTGTAATAGAGGAAATTTGTCGTTCAGAAGACCAGTCTTTCTTCCAAGATGCTTGCACTCCCGTCGAATTTTTTTATTAACATTGCTACGTCTACAAGTTCCTTCAAGTCATCGTGCCTCCAGAAGGACTCGTGGACCATCCTCGCGTTTATTTTTTTCAGATGTCTGAATATACGGACCCTTGCTGTGTTGTAGTCTCTGGGCAGGTCGAACGAAAGTATGAAATTGTTTTGAGAGCTTGCGCTGGTTTTCTTCAAACTCATAAATGTAATACGTATTACACTAGGCTATCTGGTTTTCGGGAGTCCGTTTCCGGTGAGTTTTGTATAACAGAAAAGGCAGGATATGGCAGATAATTTTGAAACGGGCCGTAAATCAGCCGGAATTGAAAATTTTCTCAATCCTTTCCACGCCGCCAATCCTCAAAATCTCATCGCGCACCTCTGCCGTGACAAGCTCCTTCCACAACTCGTCGCCTGCGGCAATCATCTCCCTTATCCTGGTGCCCGATATGACGCCCTTCTCATCCTTCACAAGCTCCGGCTCCGCCACATAATGACCTGCCTCCTCGAACAGCCTTTTTACAAGCGGGTTGTTTGTATATACTGCATCAAAGCTGTCCACGCCGTTTTCCCTGAGTATGTTCTTCACATGGCCTACCCATATGTCATTGTTGTGGACGTCCGCCACCGGAACCACCTTTAACTTCAGTCCCATGACTTTGCCCAAGGCGGCTTCTATCATCAGCCTCCTCTCCTTTGCAGTGAACGGATTGTGCTTCATGCCAGAATACTGCGCGCTGCCTATCACTATGACGATCTCGTCGCAACCTTCGTCCCTTATCCTAAGGACTGTCCTGTAATGTCCCAGATGAAATGGCTGGAAGCGTCCCACGAAGAGTACGATTTTAGTCATTTTCAACCCTTTTTATTTAGTTTTTGAACATTTTCCACAATTTCTATTTCCCTTGAACTATATTTAGCATACCTTTTATCCCTATTCAATCTGGATGTAATAAATTCAATTATCAAATCGCATTGTTCCTGTTTTGCAACCAGATAATTTCTTATTTCATTTAAAATAGGAAACATACGAGTACCTACGACAGACAAATAGTAACATTCATGCCTGTTGTCCTTAGTTACTTTAGAAAACGGAAACTTCATTTTAAAAAAGTCAATCAGTTTTCTGTTGCTATTGGAAATTTTCATCTCTGGATAAAGGAGATATTCTACACCATTGGATTGGTTGTTTTTCTTTTTCCAAATGGTTATGCTGCCATCACAATCAATCACTCCAGCCAGATATGCCATTTAAAAGATTGGTTGTCAACAAACAATTATTTTATGACGGCAAACGAGAGCATCTGGGGTTAAACAATATTTTTAGTGTCCTGTATCGAATGATTATTGTATGGAGATTCCAAAAGAGCTTGAATTAGACTGGAAGAAGGCTCTTGAATACGGAGTCACGTGGACTAGGGAATATTTTTCAAAATCAAAGATCAAGACTGCCGTGGTCGGCCTGTCAGGCGGAAGCGACTCCGCCCTCACTGCATACATCCTTGCAAAGGCTGTCGGCAGCAAAAACGTCACGGCCATGCTGATGCCCGAGGACGGCGTAACGCCAAAGGAGGACATGGAGGATGCGGAAAAGCTCGCCAAATCCCTCGGCATAAGGAAAAAGCTCATCAACATAACTGGCATGATAGAAAAATTCCTTGAGGAGGATCCCGAGCTGCTGAAGCTTGAGAACAGGATAGCCTACGCCAACATCAAGCCCAGGGTCAGGATGATACTCCTGTACAAGGAAGCCAACAAGAACAACGGCTTGGTTGTCGGTACGGACGACAGGAGCGAGAATATACTCGGCTACTTCACCAAGTACGGCGACGGCGGCGTGGACATAAACATTCCGGAATATTTATACAAGACGCAGGTGAGGAAACTGCTTGAATACGTCTCGGAAAAGGAAAGGATGCCCGTCATGAAAAAGATAGCGGGCAAGAAGCCTTCCCCAAATCTGTGGACCGGCCAGACAGCAGAGGATGAGCTGAAAGTTGATTATGGGAAGATAGACCTTGTGCTGTTCTACCTAAAAGACTTCATGGGAAAGCTTTCCGACAGGGAGATAGCAGAAACCGCAGGCGTGGAGGAAAGTGCTATCGCTAAAATCAAAAAAAAGGAAGCTACAAACAGGCACAAGAACCAAATACCTCCCGCGCCACCTGTGAACTACGAGATTTTCAAGAATCTCAAATTTCAATAAAAGTTCCTGCTCCTCCCTTCAAAGCATCAGCGGCCTCCTCGGGCAGACAGATGACGCACTTCTTGCCGCCATTTTCCAAAAAATCCATGCACGCCTCTATCTTGGGCTTCATGCTGCCTTCGCCGAACTGCCCTTCCCTCAGATAACTGCCAGCCTCATCTAAGTTCATCCTGTCTAGCTTTTTCTGGCTCGGCGTGCCATAGTTTATAAAAACCCCCGCGGCTAGCAGTATGAGCAGCATCTCAGCCTTAAGCAGCCTTGCCAATAAAGCACTTGTGAGGTCCTTGTCAACGACCCCCTCTACGCCGGAAAGCCTGCCGCCATTTTTCACGACCGGCACTCCGCCGCCACCGCCTGCTATGACTATGCATCCTTCCCTAATCAGCTTTTTTATAATGCTCTTTTCCACAATATCCACGGGTCTGGGTGACGGGACCAGTCTCCTGTGTCCTCTGCCACCAACGAAAATCATGTCATTGAATCTCTTGTCCTTGTAGTACGGACCAACCGGCTTGGTAGGCCTCTTGAATGCGCTATCATCACTGTCCACAATTACCTGTGTCAAAACTGTCACTACGTCCTTCCTGATGCCCAGTTTTCCCAGCTCGCTTTTCAGAGAACTCTGTATCATGTATCCTATCTGGCCCTGTGTCATGGCCACGCAGACGTCAAGAGGCATCGGCGGGATATCCTTGGTGCTCTCCTGCTGCAGAAGTATGTTTCCGACCTGCGGTCCGTTGCCAAAAGTTATGATTATGTCGTGGCCAGCATCGACTAGCTTGGCTAGCTCCCCGCATGTATCCCTTATGTTCTCCGACTGCTCCTGATAGATACCTGTCTGGCCCTTTCTTATAAGAGAATTGCCTCCCAGTGCTACGACTATCCTCATAGAATTATTTTTTAACTTTAATCAATAAAGCGGTTGGCCTTCCTAGACTTTTGTGGGTTTCTCTGTCCTTCTAACCTTGTAGCCGTCCCTTCTGGCCATCCTGACAAAGCCGTCGCAGTGCATGGCTCCGACTACGATTAAGGACCTTCCTTTGTCAAGCAAGGGTTTTGACCGGCCATACATCCTTCTGTCTCTTTGATACAACAGGTGCTCCTGCATTTCGGGACCAAGGTACTCATTCACATAACCCATAAGCGACCTCAGGTTCCCAGACTCATAGAGTTCAATTGCCTTCTGTGAATCATAATCCTTTCTGGTACCGGCGACATATCCTAGTATTTTCCCTATAGTATATCCCATCATTATCAAGCCGACTTCTTTGAACTCTTCGGGTGTCTCCAATCTGTGTATTTTCTTACCATGCCTCCTTGAAAGCACATAAGCTTCCTTGTCTATGTTGTAGGCGTCTGAAGGTGCTTTGTAGAGTATGTGAAATTGTGCGGATATGTCTATTGCTTCTTCGCCAATCAAAGATTCCAGCCCTACGTCATTTACAAGAGAAACGTACTTTTCCAATTCCTTTTCGCATGAGTAGGGAAGGATGTGATTGATGCCTATCAGCCAAGATCTCCTTCCGTCCCGTCGAATCTCCCACACATATTTCAAAGCACCTTCTTTCATAATACTCACTAATTTGAAAGAACATGTTAAACTTTATAAATGCCGCGAAAGCCCGCCTGAGGAATCAGCCCTGCATCTTTATCTCTATCTTGACGTCCTTCGGGATGTTCACCCTCATTATCTGCCTCAGAGCCCGGTCGTCCGCCTGCACCTCTATGAGCCTCTTGTGCACCCTCATCTCGAACTTGTCCCATGTGGCATTGCCGTGACCGGTGCCGTCGCCGCAGGGAGTCTTCAAGGTGGTTATCCTGAGTATCTTGGTAGGCATGGGAATAGGGCCTCTGTAGTTGACGCCGAACTTCCTGGCGATATCCCTTCTCTCGCTGCATACGCTGTTCAGATCGTCCACGCTTTTTCCTGTCAGCTTTATCTTCGCTACCTGCATGCTAATCACTTGTGTCCGATATTTTATTAATTCTTTTAGTGTAAATAAGCTTAAAAACTTATAAAGACTGTGATTTGTTATGGGAGTTACTGTATTTTACAGCGGCAAGTTGGCTGAAGGCAAATCTGCTGAACAGCTATTATCCTATTTAAAGGAACTTGCGGATAGAAGAAATTTCAGGCTAGATGAAGTGTACAAGACATTCCAATTCAGAATTCCGCAGGACGTGGTAGACAATCCTGATGGAATATTTTGGTCTTATAGAAACGAAGAAAGAATAAAAAAATATGCGGAGGAAGCTAAGATTCGTACTAAAGACAAATCATACAGGGAACTGTGTGAGGAGCTAAACTCGACCAATTTTAGACAAATGGGAGCCTACCTGTGGACTTTCAAAAACGCGGAGCCTTAGATTTTTATTTGTAGAAGGAGATAACGAGCTTACAGAACTCTATGATGATTGGTTGACTGGAAACCATCATCCTTGGGAATCTGATAAAAGCTTGAGATACGTTCGTTTTCAAAGAGAAACCCTTGCTACAAAAACTGGATACGAACATGGGCCAAGAGGCATTAAAAACCATAGAGAAGTGTTGAAGCTTCTCAAAGAAATTAACAGGCTGTTTTTTGACGGAAAGCTCTATTTACAGGATGAAGAAAGAGTAATTTTTCCAAAGAAGCATTGAACAAAATAAAGCTTATAGTAGACAAGGCGAAAATATTTTTTAATGGCGTACGAGTTCATAATGCCCGACATAGGGGAAGGTCTTACAGAAGCCGAATTTCTGGAATGGCTGGTCAAGGAAGGGGACCAGGTAGAGGAGCATCAGGCAGTGGCCAAGGTGGAGACCGACAAGGCAGTGGCCGAAGTGCCGTCCCCCAGATCCGGGAAGGTATTGAAACTCATTCCAAAACCCGGAGATACCATCCATGTAGGCCAAGTCCTGTTTGTGCTCGGCGAGGAAGGGGAAAGCCTGCCTGCTGAGAAGCCGGCTGCCGAAAAACCGCAGGCCGAACCTAAGAAACCAATCTTCAAGCCAGCAGGAGCCGTAGGATACTTGGAGGAGGCGCAGGACGTGGAGAAAAAGGTGTGTAATTTGTGTGGGGCAAAGTTCGACACGCAGGCCCAGCTGGAAGGCCATGTAAATTCCGCCCACCAGAAAAAAGGAGGGAAATCCAAGAATATCATGGCATCACCGGCTGCAAGGAAGCTTGCAAAGGATCTTGGTGTAGACTTGGGTAAAGTCGCGGGCAGCGGCTCCGAAAGAAGAATAACAGAGGAGGACGTCAAAAATTATTCTGTCAAAACAGCCAAGACCGAAGGCCCTGCAGAAGTGAAGGCTGTAAGGAAATATGATTTTTACGGCTACGTCGACCGCAT
>CAYJRO010000049.1:0-6887 GCA_964372425.1 uncultured archaeon | reverse complement strand
TCCCCCAAAGTGGCTCTCAGCTCTGATATCGGTATCGCCTTTGCTATGGATTGGCCTAGGGGGGTCTGTAATAGCCATGGTCCAACCAGCCACAGGGCTATGGCAGCCCCCACAATTCCCAAAAGAATGAACAGACCCTTGCCCTTTTTCAGGCGCTTTTCTCTTGTGGCTTCCTTGTATTCGGCTTTTGCTCTTCTGGCATCGTCCTTTCTCATTTTTACTAATTCTGCCGCTGTCGCGACTGCCGCTGCGGTGCCCGGCCCACCAACCGCTCCTGCCACTGTCGTGGCGGCTGGCTTGACTATTTTTTCCAAGATTGACTGTTTTGGTTGTGCTGCAGTTGGTGTTGGTTGCTGAGCAGGGAGTGCTATGGGTGATTTTTCTTTAGATGCCTCTTGTTCTAAATCTCTTATCCTACCACCAACAAAAGTCATGGTCATTTTTGTCATATTATCTATTTTTTCTTTCTGGATTGGAGGCAGGTCTTTCTCCAAGAAATTAGCTGCATTTCTAAGCTCGTTAAAATAAGCCTTTATTTGAGAGTCCTCCGCGAATTTGCCGGAAGTTTTCTTAGTAATTTCAATGTATTTATGTATTGTCTTGGCTCTGTTTTTATAATATTCGTCCGGATTGTTTGGGTCAAATGTGGCCATAATAATTAATTTTGTCCTAACAAGGATAAAAATATGCTTTAGTCTAGACTGCCCTCATGAATTTCAATATAACGGCTGTCACGAGGCCGGCCACCAGGCCCTGTATCACAATCGGCAGGAAAGGTATGTTCAGCGCAGGCACGTATCTCAGCACAAATCCTCCTGCGAAAAACGTCACTACATAGCCGATCAGCCCGGCCAACACGACTTTGACAAAGCTCATTGATAATAATTTGTCCGGGTGCCTTAAATTGCTATCTAGGCAAGTTTTTTATCTTATACGATTCCCAAAATAAATTTTATGTCGCAGTTCGAGCAGTGGAAGACAAACGAGGATAGGGTACAGCAGTTCTGGAAGAGTGAAAAAATATATGAAAAAGCAGCGGCCAAAAGGAAGGATGCCAGGGTGTTCTACTTCCTGGACGGCCCGCCCTATGCTACAGGCTCCATCCACCTCGGCACGGCCATGAACAAGATACTCAAGGACTGCTACATACGCTTCTTCCGCATGTCCGGCTTCAATGTCTGGAACCAGCCAGGCTACGACACGCACGGCCTGCCTATAGAATACAAGGTGGAACAGAAGCTGGGATTCAAGAACAAAAAGGACATTGAAGGATTCGGTGTTGACAAGTTCATAGGGGAATGCAAGGGTTTCGCGACGCAGTTTGTAGACGCCAATTCCAACCAGTTCGCCAATCTGGGTGTCTGGATGGACTGGAGCAGACCCTATCTGACCTTGGATAACGATTACATAGAGGGCGCCTGGTTCACCTTCAAGCAGGGGTTCGAGAAAGGGCTTCTTTTCAGGGACAAGTATCCCGTACATGTGTGCCCGAGATGTTCCACTGCTCTGGCTTACAATGAGCTGGAATATACAACTGTGACCGACCCCTCGATTTACGTGAAGTTCAAGGTGAAGGGTGTGGCCGACGAGTTCCTTATAGTATGGACAACAACACCGTGGACGCTGCCCAGCAACACCGGTGTGATGGTAAAGCCCGATGCAGAGTATGTGAGCGTAAAGGTGGGGCATGAGGTGTGGGTGCTGGCCAAGCGTCTTCTTGAGACAGTCCTGCAGAAAGTGGGAGTCAAGGAGTATTATGTGTTTGAGACTTTCCACGGCAGAAAACTGAAGGGATTGGAATACGAGCATCCACTGGCGGACATCTTCAATTTCCAGAAAAACCTGAAAGGAGCCCACCGCGTGATATTGTCGGAGCAGTACGTGAACTTGGAGGATGGCACGGGACTGGTACACACAGCGCCGGGGCACGGCCAGGAGGATTACAAGATAGGCCTGGAAGAGGGCTTGCCCACTGTGTCGCCTGTTGGGATGGACGGGAAGTTCGATGATACCTGCGGCGAGTTTTCTGGAATTTTTGTCAAGGATGCAGACAGGATGATAATACAGAAACTGAGCGGAAGGGGGCTGCTGTTGAAGGAGGAGAAGGTTACGCACGACTATCCCTTTTGCTGGAGATGCCAGAGCCCGCTTCTGCTGATATCCGTGCCGCAGTGGTTCTTCAAAGTAACTGCCATGAGGAAGAGGCTCGTGGGCGAGAACAAAAAGATAAATTGGGTGCCCGGATGGGCCGGCGAAAGGTTCCACAACTGGCTGGAGAGCCTGGGAGACTGGCCCATTTCCAGACAGAGATACTGGGGCATACCCCTGCCCATATGGGTCTGCAGCAGCTGCGAAAACACTGAAGTTATTGGTTCCAGGGAAGAGCTGCCAAGCGTGCCGAAGGACTTCCACAGGCCCCACATAGACGAGGTGACATGGACTTGCAGGAAATGCGGAAAGTGTGTGATGAAAAGGGTGCCTGATGTGCTGGATGTCTGGTTTGACTCTGGCGTGGCGTCGTGGGCGAGCATAGGCTATCCGCAGGACAAGAAACTTTTTGAAGCCATGTGGCCGGTGGACTTTGTGCTGGAGGGGCCGGACCAGATAAGAGGCTGGTGGAACTCGTCCATGATAACTTCTCTGATAACATTTGGCAGCAGGCCGTTCAAGAACATCCTGTTCCACGGCTTTGTGCTTGATTCGCACGGCGTGAAGATGAGCAAGAGCAAAGGCAACATAGTCGAACCCGACGAGATAATAGGAAAGTATGGCAGGGACGTGCTACGGTTCTATTTCCTTCTGGGCGCACCATGGGAGGACTATTATTTCAAATGGGAGGACGTAGAAGACATAGCCAGGTCGTTTGCAGTAATCAGGAACGCGTTCAACTTTGTAAAGATGTATGTGAAAGGCAAGGGCAGCAAGCCCGGCCTCCTGCCCGAAGACCGGTGGGTGCTCTCGCGATTGAACACCCTTGTGGCCAACTGCACCTCGTATTTGAAGACATTCCATGCGCACAGGGCAGCAAAGGACATATTAGACTTTATACTCAACGACTTCTCCAGATGGTACGTGAAGATAATCAGGGACAGGGTGTGGCCTCTCTACAAGGGCAAAGACAAGAAGGCCGCCTTTTACACTCTGCTTACTGTCACCGAGACTGTAATCAGGCTTTTGGCGCCCTTCGCGCCGTTTTTGGCTGAAGAGGTCTACCAGTCCGTTGTCAAGGAGTTCGGCGGCAGTGAGGTGTCTGTCCATCTACTGGAGTGGCCGAAAGTCAAGAAGAAACTGGTCGACGGGAAACTGGAAAGTGAGATGATTACAGTCAGGCAGATAGTCGAGTCTGCGAACGCTGCTAGACAGAAAGCCAACCTGAAGCTGAGGTGGCCTGTCAGGAACGTGATTACAGTGTCTGACAAGGATGAGGTGGCGTCTGCCGTCAACAACCTGAAAGGCGTGATGCTTTCGATGTGCAATTGCAAATCGGTGGGTGTTGCAAAGCAGGCTCCTGCTGGAGATTTCTCTGATTCTGACTTCTCATCAGGCAAGGTGCTGGTGAACAAGGCCATGGACAAGGAGCTGATGGAGGAAGCTTTGATAAAGGAGCTAGTAAGAGAGGTGCAGGAGCTCAGGAAGGGCAATAAGTTCAGCGTGGACGAATACATAAAACTGACACTGGGTTCCGACGAAGATACTGAGAAGATTTTGGAGAAGTTTCTGGATCATCTAAAGTCGGAGGTCGGAGCCAAGAAGGTCCTGGTCGGCGGTCTGGAAGGAAGCTTCATGGGAAAGCTGGAATTCGGGGGCAGGCTTGTAGAGATAGGTTTCGATAAAATTTGATTTAAGCTGAAAGCCCCATAAAATTAATTCAGGTGAATTATTTGCGTCTTGCCTTGAAGGCCGCGAAGGAAACCCTTCATTTCATGAAAACCAATCCTCTGTCGCTAGTATTCATGCTCATAGTCTATGCCGCTCTTTTCTCAAACTCCTTCCTGTTCAACAGCCTGATAGCCTCGGGCTCGGAACTAAACATGGGCTCGGCGGCAAGCAGTCTGGACATTCCTATCACCTATGTGGCTTTGGCGGTTGTCATGTCGGCGGTGTCTTTCGCGATTTACGTCCTGCAGTATGGAACTTTTCCCTCGCTGGTATACGACAGTCTTAGGAAAAAGAAGGGTGTTTTGCCAAGGGCTTTGCTAAAGTCTGTGAAAAGATTCGGAAGGCTGTTCACTACGGCCGTTATAACGAACCTTATTGTACTCGCTCCCCTTATGGCAATCATGGCTCTGGACGGCGGAGAATTCATGGGCAACATGAGAAGCGTCACCACTTTCAGGGAACTGGCGCAGATGTTCTCTGTCAGGTCTTTCGCCGCCACGTTTTTAGCACTGGTTGCCGGCATACTTGCTTACTTCTATCTTTACATAAGGTTCTGGCTGGTCTATCCCATACTAATGATCGAGGACAGGAAAGCCGTGGAAAGCATAAGATTAAGCTGGAGCATGAGCAAGGGAAGGGTGGTTTCAATAATGCTAGCCCTCGTGCTGATGTTAGTGCTTATTTTGGTGCCTGCAGTGATAATGAATGCTGTTATAGCCTGGCTGCAACATTCTATCCTAAGCATCTCCTGGGGTGTATTCTTCAACGTGTACGCAGGCACTCTCGGCGGAGTTCTTACCACAGTCTACTACTTGAATTTAAAGAAGAAGTGAATATTGGTTTATTATGAAAGCCGTGATAAAGGATTCCGTGCTAGTGCTTTCTTTGATATCTTCTGTGGTTGGGCTGGCATTGATTTACGTCGCTTCCGCCGGTTCCCAGACGAAGTATATCAGCATAGGCGACATCACACCTGATATGGTAGGCAGAACTGTCAGCACTGGAGGGCACATAAGCGATGTTGATTACAATCCTAAAGGACATGTTTTTCTGACCATAGACGACAATGGCAACGGCATGCAGGTTGCACTTTTCTACGATTATGTAAAGGCCCTGAACGGAGCCGGCTTGACTTCCAAAGACTTTGTAAAAGGAAGGTTGATAAACGTCAGCGGCACCTTGGATATTTACAACAACGCATTGCAGATAATTCCCAGAAAAGTCGGTGATTTGAAGGTAGGGTAGATTTGCATGGGCATTTACTTGACTATTCCCATGACAGGAAACCCCGCCTCTTTCCATTTCTGCTCTATTTTATCTTTCGTTTCTATCAGCTTTTTCTTGAGTTTTTCTGGCATGCCGTGGTCATTCGTGTCGACTTCCAACGCATAGTTTGAACCGTAACGCTCCGTGCGGGAGCCTGAGAAAACCCTGAATTTTGTGTCCCCGTTATAAGGTATGCCTATCCTGAGTTCTGCATAATTACAATCGTCCAGCTGATCGAACACGTTATTTGTCCAGAACAGCATATCCCTGTGGTACGCCTCTCTTCCGTAAGCCTCTTGGTAGTATATCTCCAATGCTTTCCTTATGTTGCTTTTGTTCAATTTTCTTATTCTTACCATCTAACCACTATTCAGTCTATGTGTATAAAATTATTTAAACCCTTCTTTATCATCGCTTTTTTTGTTAGAAGGGGTAATTTAGTTTAACGGGCAGGAGTCGCCTAGTCTGGTCGATGGCGTCAGGCTTAGGACCTGATGGCTTAGTGCCTTCGTCGGTTCAAATCCGACCTCCTGCATAACTTGAAAACGTTACGGCTACCTGCAGTCCCAACCGGTCAGCTGGCAGAAAGTGGTATATTTAAGCTTGTCATTATAAAATATTTTCTAGTATACATCCGGATTCTACTCCTAGTAAATCTGTGTGTAGAAGTTTAAAATAGAAAGAGGTGAAAAGAAGATGGGGTTTAACCGTGGCGGATTTGGCGGAGGCGGAGGTCGCAGCTTTGGGCCCAGAGAGATGCACAAGGCGACTTGCGCTGACTGCGGCAACGAGGCCGAAGTACCGTTCAAGCCAACAGAAGGAAGGCCGGTTTATTGCAGAGATTGCTATCCTAAGCACAGGAAGTTCTGAACAGTAAATACGACGGCAAATAGTTTGGAAATTTTTTTAATTTTTCATATTTATTGGCTGGATAAACCCAAGGGCGGTTAGTCTATACTTTGATTGTGATTTATATGGATTTGGAATTGGGAAGCGGGAAGTTTATAACGAATGTCGGCCTGATAACCAGCAACGGCAGGTGGGGCCACAATGTCATGGCTGCCGAGTGGACTCACCACATATCCTATTCTCCGGGGCTGGTTGCGGTAAACATAGGCCCTGAAGACGCCACGACCGATAACATCATGGGGTCCAAGGAATTCGGCGTCAATCTTGCTGCCGAAAACCAGAACGTTTTAAGCAGCGTTTCCGGAAGGTCTACTGGCAAAGAGGTTGACAAGATAGCTGTTCTCAAGGAGCTCGGGTTTGAATTTTACAAGGCGAGGAAGATAGATGTTTTGATGATAAAAGGTTCGGCCTTGAATGCCGAATGTAAGGTCGTCAAGCACGAGGAAGCAGGTGACCACACGATGTTCGTGGGAGAAGTTGTAGAGCTGTTAGTGGATGAAAACATCAGACCCCTGGCGTATCATGACGGCAAATACTGGAAAATGACCGAAACCTCCTCAAGAAATCTTGGAAAAAATGAATGAGCTGATAGGCAAGCACAGGAAACAATGACTGCTATATTAAGAATGATAATATGAATCCTGCAAACAACCCTATGGCAAGGAAAGGCATGGCCGGCAGCGCCCTCGGCCTGGCAGCCGTCTCTTTTATCCTCCAGTTCAACAAGATAAAAAGGGCTATCGTCGAAGTGGCCAGTCTCAGTATGGCTGTCTTGAATACGTAATTTGTCAAAAGCGAGACAATGAACACCAGCGGCAGTGCTATGTCGCCCG
>CAYJRO010000048.1:0-6976 GCA_964372425.1 uncultured archaeon | reverse complement strand
AAGTGCGACAGAGGGTGTTTTATCTAGCTTTTCCATGAAATCGCGAGCTGTCCCTGATTCTAACAAATAACTCGCCACATCGTTGGGCGCCATGTTTCTCTGTTCCGATTGAAATAGAATACAATTGTATATCACATCTCCAAATGTTTCCCCGGCATCACCTCCCCTGTATTCGCCGACCGCATGAACAACTCTAACATAAAGGTGAAGAAGTTCCCCCAGCTTGGCATATTCTTCCGGTATGCTTTCTTTCCATTTATCCAGTCCGATTTTTAATTGTTTCAGAACAGCGTCTTTTTGACCTAGCATAAATATTCATTACAAGCAAAAGTTTAAATCCTTTCAGGAAACGGCGCAGTACCCGTACCCGCACTCAAGGCAGCTCCAGCATCCCTCCTTGAAAGCCAGCGGCTGGTTGTCGTTGGGACACTTCTTTCCGTCAGACTGGCTTTCCTGAACATCGCTCACACCAAAACCGCCCCCATCAGAATCACCGTAATTGTCGCTCTCCTTCTTGGGCTTCGGCACAGACAATACCTGCTGCTTGATCGAGGTGTCTCTGAACACAGTGACGTCCTTGCACCCCAGCTTATAGGCAAGCAGATAGCTCTTTTTCATGTCCTCCACAGTGGCATCCGCAGGGAAGTTGTTCGTCTTTGAGATGGAAGAATCTACCCATTTTTGGAAGGCGGCCAAAGCCCTTATGTGGTCCTCGGGCCTCATGTCCATGGCTGTCACAAAAATCTTCTTCAGTTTTTCAGGCACATACTTTATACCCTGTATGCTTCCCCTGTTGTCGCTTATCGCCTTTATCAGCTCGTCGTCGTACAGTCCCTCCTCCTTCATCGCCTGCTCGAACACAGGGTCTATGTAGTAGAAGCTCCCGACCTTCACGTTCTTCTCGAACACCAGGCTGAATATCGGCTCCATGCCGCTGCTGCATCCAGCTATCATAGATATAGAACCTGTTGGAGCCACGGCTGTCGTGAAACCGTTCCTTATTCCGTGCTTCTTCACGTCCTCCGACATCTTCTTCCAGTTGAAGTTCCAGCTCTTTCTGTCATGGAAGGCTGAAAAGGGCAGTCTGCCCTCCTTGTAAAAACTTACATTGAATGCTGGCACAGACCCTCGTTCCTTTGCCATGTTTACCGATTCCACTTTGGAATAGTAGTTTATGAACTCCATTAGCTTCTCCATGAAAGCTCTGCCTTCCTTTGAACTGTAAGCAATTTCCAATTCAAACATCAAATCAGCCAGACCCATTACGCCCAACCCTATCTTTCTTGTGTTAAGCGTCATTGCTTCGATCTCTGGCAGAGGATAGTTATTGATATCTATAACATTGTCCAAAAATCTTGCAGCTATCATAACTACTTCCTTCATCTCATCCCAATCGACATATCTGTCGCCGTTCTCCTTCTCTTTTACAAAAGACCATACGTTTATGCTGCCAAGGTTACAGCTTTCGTTCGGATACAAAACAATTTCTCCACAAGGATTTGTCGTGACTATCGGTCCCAGGCCTTTCATGAAAGGATTGTAATTATTTACATTATCGAAGAATATCACACCTGGTTCTGCTGACTCCCACGCATGATAACATATTCTGTCAAACAGTTCCCGAGGATCCACATACCTGACAACTTGGCCATTTCTTGGATTTACAAGAGGATAAGGCCTGCCAAGCTTGTAATGTTCCCAAAAATCCGGAAAGACTAGTACGGATATGTTGAAATTTCGTAGCGACTTGTTTCCTTCCTTAGCCATTATAAACTTCTCGATATCTGGATGATTGATATTGACTATCCCCATATTAGCGCCTCTTCTCACACCGCCCTGCTTTATTGTCTCCGTCATGGCATCGAACAATTGCATGAAGCTGATGGGACCGCTTGCTATCCTGTGTGTAGTGCTTACAAAATCGCCTTCCGGTCTTATCTTGGAAAAATTGTAACCGACGCCGCCACCGGCTTTGAATATTATAGATGCGCTCTTAAGAGTGTCCATTATGCTGTCTATAGAATCTTCTATGTCAAGAACAAAACAGTTGTGAACAGAAACCATGTTGGCGACATAAGAATGGTCTTCTTCTACCTCAAGGTTGTATACCGGCCCGCCATAATTCAATTTAATTATTTCTTCGACAGGAGTAAAAATAACGTTGTTTAATCTTATGTGCCTTTCTCTGATAGATTGCGAAGCAACTACCTGTTCTCCATATACATAATTTATTATTTCTTCCGAATTTGAGCTTAGCTTACATTCTACTGGAATTGTCTTGCCTAGCTTTGGCATTTTTTGAAATATCAGAGAGCCGAAAACGCCAAGTCTCATACAAATTTGCCAAAATGCATAGACAAGGTTTTCATTGCACATCACTAGCTTGGCATTAATTTTATCGCCGTTTCTAAAAACTGTGCCGTCGCCACGCAACATGCCCACAACTAGTCCTCTCTGCTTTTCAGCAGGAAGTTTCAAAATCCAGCTGTCTATAAACTTCTTATCATAGCCGCTGCCTAGTAGTTTCTTGAAAAATCTTGCCAATATTGTAGAATGGAACCTGAGTGATATCCATTTTCTGTCCTCGTTGTTTGTGTGTTCTATCCTAGCGGATATGCCAAACTTTTCTTTCATTGTGACTATTACCTCGTACGCATACCATGATTCCTTATCAGAAAAGGTGAATCTCACACAATCGTCATCAGACACGCACCCCTCTGAAAGATAGTAACCGAACAGTTTCATCAAATCAAAATCCACCTTCACGGTGTTCTTCACAGTTTTAGTAATATGTCTGAATACTCCTCTTTTACCGCCGGAATATTCATAATAGCACAAATCGTTAGTGTCAACAGGAATGTTGGACAGTATGTCAGATACTTTCATTTTTTCCACATCTTCTGTATCTACAGGATAAGAAAGCGCGACAAAATCGCCTTTTTCCAAAGCATAAGCCGGTGACCAACTAACCTCTCCGTTTCTATAGCACAAAACCGGGTGCTCTTCTGTTATTAAAAGTGTGTTCTTAGGCAATTTGTGGCATTTTACAGATAGTAAAGAACTGGATTCTCTTAAATAGACCTTTGTCACTTTCCTGAACCTGCCTTTGTGCGTCAGCACCATATCACCAATCTTTATTTCTCTTATCTTCTTAGGACCTGCATTTGTCAGAACAATCTGTGATGGATGAAAACATGCCGATCCCATACCCAAAGGATTGCCGAAGTTGGCGATGGCCGGCGTGTTTGGCATGAACTTCCTGTACACCATTATACTGTAAAAGCCGTCTATCCTCTTCTCATACTCATTAAAGTCTCCGTCCTCCAGCATTCTAAAAAACTTGCTCCAGCTCACCTTCATGTTGCCCAGTTCGTTGGAGCGGTCGTAAACCCTCTTCAAGTTCGACAGATGGTACCTGTTCAGCCTGTACTTTCCTATTGACACCTTGTCCTCGTGCTTAGCCGCATCGAAAACCTCGGCATCGTGCTTCTTAGACTTGCCGCTCCTGTCGAAGACACGTTTGTCGTAGAAAATCTCCGCCAACCCGACATTCACAGCCACTCTGGTGAAAAGCTGCTTGGGCGTCTCTATGAGCCTTCCGGAGTCGTCCTTCCTGAGATATCTGGCCTTAAGCACTCTGAGGGCATTCGAATCAAACTGCTTGTCAACCTCATCAACAAAATTCTTCTCAAGTATCCGCATCTTTTCCTGTCTTAGCTCAGCACGTTTCTGCCTGTAGATTATATAAGCCTATGCAACGCGGGCAAAGTCATTGTCTATAAGGACTATTTCTACAACAACCTGAACGTCCTCCACATACGGATGCTAATTACTACCAGCGAACCGTTTTTCAAGTATTTTCACTACGTCGTCAGCCAGCCTCTTCACAATAATGCCGTCTTTTTCGCCCGTTGCTTTGAACGCCTTGTCAATAGCGACAGAAATCTTGCTTTTATCGAAGTCGGCAACAGAACCGTCGCGTTTTACAATCTTCGATATAGCGGGTTTCATACAATTCTAATTCACATACACCTATTAAATAAATTTCTATAGTCCATTAGTTATTTCAAAAACGCCACTAAAGCAAGAATTTTTATCAAAACGGTGAAACATTTTCCTACAGGGACAAATCATATCTTGTACAGATGTAGATAGAAGTGTCCAGCCTTGACCTTTCTAATCTCTTTCATGTTTTTGAACACGTGGTCTGCCGAAACCACCCTTGTCCCTCTTTTCAACTCTCCCTTCAGCTTGGACTCGAGCATGTCGTTCAGCTTTTGAGTCAAATAAACTGTGACAACCGTCGCTTCTGATATATTCTGCTTGAACAAGTCGCCGCGAACTATATTTACCCTGTCCTGCAGGCTGTTTGCAGCCCTTTCTACCTTGGCCATCCAGCACAAAACCCTGTTCCTTTCTATGCCTACCGATTTTATGCCGTACGATTTTGAAGCAGCCATCACAACCCTCCCGTCTCCCGAACCCAAATCGTACAGGATGTCTGACTTCTTTATCTTAGCCAGCCTCAGCGCCTTCTCTACCGTCTTCGTGGGCAGAGGCACAAAAACGGCTTCCCTTCTAAGAAACTTTACCAGAAGGAATGAAAGCAGGAACATCGCCAGCAGTAGCGCTTCTTTCATAATTTATTTTTAGCGTCCTTAGATAAACTATAGGTTAAACAATCGGACATTTAAAAAAACGAATAATGACATCAATGGTTTTGTTTTACTTATGGTTGTGTACGTCTATTAAGGGTTTTACGTACATAATCGCGTTCCCTTATTTCTGTTACAGGGTAGAAGGCTTGTTCTATAAGCACTGTAAGCCGTAGGTAAATAGCTTGTTTTCTGTCTGCGGTTGCTCCATATGCCGCTTCAATGGTTTTTTCCAATTCTTTTATTAGTTTATCCCTTATTTCCAAGACTTCGCTGGGGCTATACAATGTTCCTTGTGAACTTTCATATGTCATAAACTTCCACTAGATTTTATATAGCTGGTAAGCTTTATAAATCTTTATCGATTATAAAATATCCTGTATATCTTTCCGGCGTTGTCAGCTGACACATACAGGTCGCCGTCCTTTTCAACCACGTCCACTGGCCTGCCCAAGACATTTTGTCCGCGCAGCCATCCGACAGCAAAGTCTTCGACCGAATAGCCGCTACCATCAAACATTATTCTGACAACCTTGTAACCAGTCGGCTCCTTCCTGTTCCAGCTGCCGTGGAATCCTACAAAAAGGTTGCCCTTGTATTCTTCCGGAAATTTGTCTCCGAAGTAAAAGCCCAATCCCAGCGGAGCGGAATGCGCCTGAAGCTCCACCTCGGCAGGTTCTGTTTCGGAACACGGGTCTCTCACATAAACATTCTTGTCGAAGTCCGTGTCATGTATCCTGTCACCGTAACAGATCGGCCAGCCGTAGTCCTTACCTTCTTTTATTATGTTTATCTCGTCCGGCGGCAGGTCCTCTCCAAGATTGTCCCTGCCGTTTTCCGTGGCCCACATTTCCTTGGTCTCTGGATGGAAAACAAACCCCACTGCATTTCTGGAGCCTCTGGCAAACACGGCACAGTTCTTGCCGTCCAAGTCGCATTTGGTGATAGCCGCCCTCATCTGATTGTCCTCATAGCAGACGTCGCAGCTGGAGCCTACGCTTATGAAAAGGCTGTCGTCAAATATCCTGATGGTTCTTGTGAAATGCCCGCCAGAAGGAAGGTCCAGAAGCTTTTCTACAGAATTCCTGTCAACCGCAAGATTGCCAAGATACTTTACTCTTATCACCTTGTCCTCCTCCGCTATGTAAAGCCAGTCCTTGTGGAAAGCCATGCCGTGCGGCCTGTCCAAGCCGTCTATGACAGTCACAATCTCATCGGCCTTCTTGTCATCATCCATGTCGGGCAACGCCACAACTTTTCCCATAGAAGTCAGCGAGACGAATATTATATCATCTTTTATTTCCATAAGGCGTGGCCCGGTGTTAGGTCCGGGGGTGGAAAGCGAACTCTCTCCAAGGGTATCGGCAAATACTTCAATTCCAAACCCCTCCGGCAGAGTTATGTAGTCCGGTGCGCTTCCATCCCTGATGCTTGGCCTTACGCCCAGCGAATAGTATGAATAGAACGCCGCCACAGACAGCAATACCAATGCTGAAAACACTGATATAAGGACAGTTTTGCTTCTCATAAAAACAAGTTTATAAATAAGCCAATAAAGATAAAGTTTTACTATGGCTAAGGAGATAGGCACTGTTATTTCTACTGCCGAGGGGCCGAACAGCAACGAGTTCTGGTTCGTGATAGACGACAGCAAGGGCATGGCCGTCAGGAAAGGCGAGTTCGTACAGCTCCAGTTCGACGGCGGCATACTTGTATGCAGGGTGGAGGAAGTGATGAAGGAAAACAAGTATTATTCGAGGGCTGACTCTGTTGTAGAATATCAGAAATCCGGCAAGCTTTTGGCAGAACAGTTCCCAGTCGACAGGTGGGAATACATATTGGCACGAGCGGCCACTCTCGGTATTTTCAAGGACGGCACCCAAAGGAGGGCCAATTTCCCTGTATCACCTGGACTGAAAGTGCACAAAGCAGATGCTAGCATACTGTCAGACTTCCTAGGTTTCGACAGCACTGGCTTGCACATAGGCGAGGTCGAGTTTCACGACGTAGAAGCCAGGCTAAACATGTCAAAGCTTTTCCAAAAGCATCTGGCAATACTCGCCATGTCCGGCGCCGGCAAGAGCTACACCACTTCCGTCCTCATAGAAGAGCTTTTGGAAAGGGAAAAGCACAAGAGCCCAGCCGTGATTCTGATCGACCCGCACGGAGAATATCTAGGTTTTGCGAACGACCAAAAATATGTTACGAACGCGAAAATAATCGACGGTGACAAGATAGCGATAGCTGTCAGAAACCTGAGCATACAAAACTTTTCAGAGATTATTCCGGAGATGAGCGGCATACAGGAAAGGGACCTGAGC
>CAYJRO010000047.1:6022-6977 GCA_964372425.1 uncultured archaeon | reverse complement strand
ACATCTCATGGAGCCAGCTTCCAAGCGAGATAAGAAGGAACGTCTTCGAGAACACCACCGGCTTCTTCGGCACGATAAACCTTACCAACAGCGGAAACTCGCCCATAACTCTGAACATGAGCGCCAACGGTACTGTAGCTACTTATCTTGCATTCAACACCACACAAGTCACTCTGGACTTCGGCGAGAGCAAGGTTGTCGGCGTGAACTATTCTTCGCCGCCGCTGACCCTCGACACAAACTACACAGGCAACATAATAAGCAAGATAGTAGGGGACCTGGCCCAGAACTCTTCCATCAAGGAGCTGGTGAGCTATGCAGAGCTTTTCGTCTACAGCTTCCGGGTAGCGATAGCCAGCCCGACCAGCAGCAATCTTGTGACAGGAGTCAATGTTAATGATGTCGTGCTTATGAGGGTTAACGTGACATCGAACGGCGCGCCCGTAACTTCAAACACCAACTTCAACGTGTCGGTCTTCAATTCTTCCATCTCAGCTTTTGCTGCAACCAACTCCACAGCCTTCAACAGCACAGACAACATGTGGTATGTGAGATTCAATGCTCCAAGCCTCAGTCTGGCGCGCGTCTACAGCCTGAACGTGACAGCAGACTACACGCTTCTTACGGGCAGAATCAGGTCAGCGACATCGCCCGATTCTGTGATATACAGCGACACGGTGAAGCCGTCCATATTAATCTCACTTCCAGTAAGGACACCTGCAAACACTACAGTCCCCATTTATGTGAACATCACTGAGACAGGCGGTCTTAAGAACACGACATTTTCAATTGTCTATCCAAACAGCACCACCCAGACTCTTGCACTGCAGTTGCTGGGAATATCTGGCGACATCTACAGGTACTTTGCCAACTTCACAAATACCGCTTCGCTTGGAATCTACAACTTCACAGCCACGGCGTGCGACCTGTCAGACAACTGCAACACATCATTCCA
>CAYJRO010000047.1:0-6012 GCA_964372425.1 uncultured archaeon | reverse complement strand
CATTCCAGACGTTTGAGATATTCCCGACAGTCTTCTTCAGCGGCTTTGCTCTTGACATCGAGTCAGTGACAGAGCCTACGGTGCCGACAGACTTTTTGCTCAACAACGTCAACACCAGCACCACAGTGATAAACTTCACAGCCAACACCACCACAGGCCTTTACAACGAGACTGTGGACGTCAGAGCATTCGACATATTTGTCAAAACCAAGGACAGCAGCTTCAAGAACACGATAAAGTTGCCGAATGTGAACCTGTCTACCAATTATTTCAACCCGATAGTCTTCGGCAGCGTGCCCAGATTAAGGACCACTCTTAGCGCGCTTAAAGGAGTCTATGTGGATACAATCTTCAACAGCTCCAACAGCACTATTGCAATAGACTTTTCAAGCTGCGTGAGCCCAGGCTGCGGCTTCTCTATAATCAATCCAAACAACTTGGGAATATACAAGTACACAGGCAACTGGACGCCCAAGATAAGCTCTGCGCAGAACACCCTCTGGTCCAGGATAGCCAATGTCCCACGTGACAACTCTGACGGTTCGGTCAACATATCCGCCATGACAGCGACTGTGCAGCCTTCTTCATTGAAGGGCGTGTATATTTTGGCCGAGTTCATCTGCGGAGACGGTAGCTGCGAGACAAACTACGGGGAAAGCTCCAACAACTGTGCCAGTGACTGCCCGTCTCTGCCGCCGGTGCCCATAACAGGAGGAGCGGGCGGGGCAGGTGCACCTGGGGTAGCAGCACCTACGCCTACAGCGCCGGTCGTCATACCGCCACCAGTGCCACTGGAAGTCAGGTCTACCCTGTTGGAGACAACATTGGTGCCAGGCGAGGAGAAGGTGTTCTCAGTGGACGTAACAAACCATCGGGATGCAGCAATATCCACTACAATAGTAGCAGAAGGTCCTATCTTCAACCTGCTTACTATACAGAAACCGGCATTCACCATACAAGCCAAGACTACAGAATTTGTAGCTATAAAAGCCTTTGCTCCAGAGACTTCTGTGCCTGGAATATACACAGGAGACCTGGTCGTGACAGCGGGCAACATCATCCACAGGATACCTGTGACTATAAGGGTGGTGGCGATAGACATCCCGCTGCTTGACGTAAAGGTGAAAGCATTGTCCAAGACAGTAAGTCCTGGCGGCAAGCTCATATTCGAAATATCCCTGATAAACATGGGCGAGACCGCCACCGTGGATGACATAACTACCACCTATTCTGTGAAATCTCTTGCAGAAGAGGGCAGGATCATACTCAGCAGCAGCGACACTGTAGCAGTTGACAACATCCTTACCTACAGGAGGGAGCTAGACATACCGAACAATGTTCCTCAGGAAAGGTATCTGATTGAGGCAAATGCCACCTACTGGTTCGGCACAAAGTACGCGCTTTCCTCGGACAACTTCGACGTCACTACTCTGCCGCTGCCGTTGCAGATACTGAGGTCGGCATTCCTCAATCCACTCACTTACATCCTGCTCTTTGTGGGCCTTCCTGCAGCCATAATAGGGGCACGATACTATGCCACTTACAGATCATCCAAGCTGGCAAAGTCAAGATACATCGCCCCGATAGACTTCAAGGCGCTTCCGCAAGCAGGCCCGAACGCCATAGAAGCGGGAAGGATAGCAGAGACGGACATCAGGGCTTACGTAGACACGCCGCAGCTCTTGATGCATTCCATAGCAGCAGGAGGCTCCGGTTCAGGAAAGTCTGTCTCGGCGATGGTCATGGCAGAAGAACTGCTGAAAAGGAAAGTCCCGATAGTGGTGTTTGATCCGACAGCACAGTGGACAGGTTTCATGAAACCCAACCGGTTGAAGGCGATGCTGGACCTGTATCCAAAGTTCGGGCTCAAGCCCACAGATGCGAGAAGCTTCAAGACCAACATCATCGTTGTGGAAAACCCCGACATGGCCATCGATATAAAGAAGTACATGATACCAGGGGATATAACAGTGTTCGTGATGAACAGGTTGCCTGCAGATAAGCTGGACAACTTCGTCAGGAGAAGCATACAGTCGATATTCGACATGAGGCCGCAGGAGTCCAAGGAGATGAAGCTCATGCTGGTGTACGATGAGGTCCACAGGCTGCTGCCAAAGTACGGCGGTAAGGGAGGATACGTGGCCATAGAGCGTGCATGTCGTGAGTTCCGTAAGTGGGGAATAGGTGTGTTCCTCATCTCGCAGGTGCTTTTGGACTTCAAGGGGGCCATAAGGGCCAACATCGCCAACGAGATACAGCTGAGGACAAAGTACGAGGGCGACATAGGAAGGGTAAAGTCCAAGTACGGCATGGATTATGCGTCCAAGGTCACAAGGCTGACCATAGGCACAGGCCTGTTCCAGAACCCAGAATACAACAGGGGCAGGCCGTGGTTCATAAGCTTCAGGCCGCTGCTTCACTCGCCGTTCGCGTTGACTGACACGGAGCTTGACGAATACATAGCTCTCAGCAAGAGGGTCGATGCTGTGGAGGCAAAAATCAAGGAAATGAAGGCCGGGGGGACAGATACTTATGATATAGAAATAGAATTAAATATTGTGAAGGACAAGATAAAAACCGCAGCTTTCAAGATGGCGGCCACTTATCTGGACGCTGTGGAGAAGAGACTGCAGCAGAAGGGTTAGATGGGAGATGGCAGACCAAGGCTTTTCTACAGAAGACATCAAGAACATGCTCACGCACCTGGAAGCTGAGTACAGGAAGGCTAACATTTCTGACAAGAACTATCAGGAGCTTAAGAAGAGATATTTTATATCGCTCAGGGGAGAGAGGCAGGCTTTAGAAAAGCCGGCCGAAAGAGTTCCTGATAGAGCCGAGACGGTAGAAGAGATTCATGAGGACCTTCCGCTAGACGAAGCTCATGAGCCCGAGAAAAAATCTTTATTCAAATCAATCTTCGGCAAAAAAAAGGAAGATGAAACCCAGAGGATTAGAGAGGACTTGCATCTGAGGGAAATAATCGGACAGATAGAGAAGGCCAGTACGCCAAAGTCTGAAACACCAGCAGTTCCTGTAAACGTGTCGCGCCAAGACTACAGGATAGTGAAAGGAGAGGAGTATGCGGAAGTAGAGACAAGCGAGCAGGAAAAGGAGGACTATCTGGAACTCCCAGATGTTCAGAAGGAACAGCCCAGAAGAGAAGCCGACTTGCCGAAATTGAACGAAGAGCCCAGCAGCATCATCGAGGGCGATTCTCAGCTTGAAAGATACAGCACATTCGATGACGATTATGTCGAATTGAGAGAAGAGACCGGGCAGCCCAAGGAAGAAAAGGCGCATGATGACGAAGGATATTTTGAGGTAAGCGATTCTTACGACGAGAAGAAGAAAGCACCAAAGGCTCATGCTGGGAAGCATGCTGCAAGACATTATAAAAGAAAGAAGACGCACAGGCATGTGCAAAAGACGCAAGAATCACCAGAAATGTTGCCAGATCAAAAAGTTGAAGATATTATACCATCAGAACAGCCGCCGCCAGAAACGTATGAGGAGAAGAAATCTCTGCTAGGCTACATCTTCGGCAAAAGGAAGAAAGAGGAAGCGCAAGCAGCAGCACCGTTAGCTGAGCAGCCAGCTGAGCCAAAGGAGACTGAAAAGAAAGAAGCCGAACAGGAAAAGATAACAGAACCTCATCTAGAAGAAGTCAAAAAATTCAAAGCCGAAATAGAAGAGGCCGAGCGTGTAAAAGCCGAGGCCGAGCGACTTGGAGCCGAAATGGAGAAACAAGAGGAAGAAAGGATAAAGGCCCAGATGGAAATATTAAAAGCCGAGGCCGAGGCGTCAAGAGAAGAAGTGGAAAAAGCCAGAGCAGAGGCTGAGAAGGCAAGGGTCGAGAAAAAACAAGCAGAAGCCGAAATAGAAGAAGCAAAGATGATAAAAATTGAGATTGAAAAACTAAAAGCCGAGGCCGAGAAGGCAGGGGCCGAAGTTGAATTGGCCAGAGCTGAAACAGAGAAAGCCAGAGCAGAGGCTGAAATGGCCATAGCTAAGGCTGAAAGGGCCAAGCGCACATTAAGAAAATTTTAGGTGATAAATTATTATCGATGACGACAAGGAAAGTAACGAAAATAAGGCCGAAATGGAACCCAAGTTAATAGAAACTGAAGATTTGGAAAAAAATACCAGTAATTCAATGGGAACTGAAAAGATTAGAGAAGAGACCGAGCGGATAAAGGCCGAGGCCGAGCGTGTAAAAGCCGAGGCCGAGCGACTTAGAGCCGAAACTGAAAGAATAAGATCAGGTGAATTAGAAGCCAGCGATGAAGTAGAAGTTGAAGAACTTGTTGAACAAGAACCTCAAACAGAAAAACAAGTTGAATATGCGGAACCAGAAGAAACTCATCAAGAAGTTTCTGAAGTAGTTGAAGAAAAACCTGAGGAAGTCGTATGGTGGGAAGCAGAAAAAGCTAAACCTAAAGAAGAATCTAGTAAAGCAGGGGTTCCTGTGAGAAGGCATGTCGTAAAACATCACAAAAGAAAGAAGACGCGCAGGAATGCTGAAAAGGCTGTAGAAATACAGGCAGAAGTCAACGAGCAAAAGGTTTTAGAATTTCCGTCAGTCGAATTACAACTGGAGGAGAGACATGAAGAAGAAAAAAAATCTCTGCTAGGCTCCATCTTCGGCAAAAGGAAGAAAGAGGAAGCGCAAGCAAAAGTAGCGGCCCCGTCGCGTAAAGACATGGAAGAGCTAAAGAAAATGGTAGACACTGTGAGGGCAGAGAAGGTTCTTACAGACTTGAACATAGAGAAGATTCTCCAGAGCTTGGGAGAACTTAGGTCTTTGGTTTCGGAAGTGGCTGACAATGTCAAAAGCGCTGAAGACGAGAAGAAGGTAGTTCTGGTAGAAGAGCCAAGCAGCCTGGAAAAACTGAAGATAGAGATGCCGGGGGGGGAGGAAAAAGAGGTAGTCGTCGAGACCGAGGATACCGAGGAATTAAAATCGGAACTGACCAAGGCAAGGATAGAAGCGGCAAAGGCAGGATTGATAGAAGCCCAGCTGGAAAAAGCCAGAGCCGAAGCAGAACTGGCTGAGGCAAAGCGTCTGAAGGCAGAAGCAGAGCTGGCCAAGCTGAAGAGGTCAAAAATTAATGCCGGCAAAGTTTAGTATAAATAATTATTGCAAGATGATTGATGAAAATGGCAGATGACAAAAAAGAAGCGGATGAAAGTTCGGAGGACTTTCAGATGAACGAGGAAGAGGAGGCCAGAAGGATAAAGGAAGACACCGAGAGGATAAAGGAAGAGGCAAGGATGCTCAAGGAAGAAGCGGCAATGATAAAGGCGGAAGCCGAGTCATCCGAAGATGTGGTTTTTGAAGGCGATGTAGAAGAACAGGCAGCACAGGAAGAAGAGCCCACGGACGGTGTCGGAGAAGAGTTTTTGGCAGAGGAGGGAAGGAAAGTATTGGAGGAAGTTAGAGAGCAACCGGAAGAAGCTCCGCAAGAAGGTAAGAAGTCAATTCTAAGTTCGATTTTCGGCAAAAAGAAGGAAGAGGAAGCGACTGTAGAAGCAGAACAGCAGATGGAAGACGCCGAAAAAAAAGAACCTGAAAAGAAGGAAGCTACCAAGCCCAAAGAAACCAAGAAACCTCGCAAGAAGGAAGAAGAGGAAGAAGAGATAACAGAGATGACGCCGGAAGTAATAGAAAGATTGGCCCGAAAGGTTGCTGAGCAGGCAGGCGTAGAGACTGGTGCCGGGGAAGTCGCAGAAGAAGCACCTCCTGCAGAGGAAGCTGTGGCAGAAACCGCAGAAGAAGCACCTCCTGCAGAGGAAGCTGTGGCAGAAACCGCAGAAAAACCATCCACGGCCGGGTTTGATATAGAGATAGAGAAGCTGAAGGTCATGGTAGACATTGTAAGGGAAACTGCACGTGCGACAGACGACAGCATAAGGACGATTTCCGAAAGCATAGGGGAGATGAGATCAATGGTCTTCCAGACGGACGCCACATTGAAAGAGTTCAGCATTAGGACGGAGAGGATGGAGGACGAG
>CAYJRO010000046.1:0-7010 GCA_964372425.1 uncultured archaeon | reverse complement strand
TGATATCCCGGTTTTAATGTCATGTTGTCACGTTTAATAAATTTAAGCATTTATTTCCTGGCGTGAAACTCTGTTCCCAATTGACTGAAAGCAGAGTGCCCAGAAAAACTCAACTCCACAGCAAACCCATCCGCATTATAATTAGACAACCCAATCCTCTCAATTTCTTCCTGCGAGAATTTCAGCTCTGTAGGCAGAATTTCCTGTACATATCTCCAGAAACTAATGCCGTCCATCTTCTTTTTGCTTTCACCCCAGTTTCTATCTCTGGTGCCTATGATATGGTCTCTGTAAGCTTTACACAGCCCGTTGCCGACATCCCAGCCGTCGCGGCCAACGACGTACTTTTTTATCCTCCCTACTTTGTTCAATATACTCTCATCCACAATTTCAGCTCTCAGTTTTTCTGCAGACAGAGGCTCACAATTCTGGAGTTCTTCCAAAGGCTTGTACAAATATTCTAAATTTCTTTTTGCATGCCTCCTAGAAAGCTTAAGCACCTCGTCTACGGTCAAAGACTTCAGTTTATTCACAGTGTCCGTTAGAACATCAGAAGCCTTTTCTGCCGCTTTCTTGTTACCACTTTCTATTTCTATGGCTATGCCCAGTCTCCCCCACTCAGATGGGGCTTCCGGCTCCCTGTCGTGTTTTATACTAACTATCTTGCCGTCAATCACATACTTGTCTTCCAACACGTCTGTGACAAGCCCATGTTTTTTCAAGTTTGATAAAAAACTTTCATAAACCGCTTTCATCGCAGGTACCACGCAGTAATTTAGATCCTTTTCCATCATCTCGTAAACAGCTCTTGCTTCATTGTCGACAAATCTTCTAGAATAATAGACATCTTTCCTAGTTTCCAGCTCTTCTTTCAATCTAGGCAAGTCTTCGAACAAATTTTCTATGCCATAAATAAATTTGCCATCAGAAGTTTTGTACACCATTAACAAAATAATGCAATTAAAGATATTTATACTTTCATACCAGCATGTAGCCCACGGCCTCGCTTATGCTTGAGACCTCTATCACATCTATTCCCAGTTCCTTCTTAGCATCGATAGTCTGCTTCACATATTCGGTGACGCAGAAGGTGAACGAGCCGGTCTCCCTGCATGTCTGCTTGGGTATGTACGTGGTCTGCAGGCCCTGGCCTTCCGGAACCAAGAAAAGAGTGGCTCCCACCTCCTTCGCCACTGCAGCCTTCGCGACTATCCCGCCCACAGGCCCTATGGAGCCGTCGGGGCCTATTGTCCCGCTTATCATGACAGAGCTGTTAAGCTGCCTGCCCCCCATCGCCGCTATGGTCGCCACGGTCAAAGCCGCCCCCGCAGAAGGCCCTTCTATCACAGTGGCTTCTGTCTCTATGGTGTAGATTATGTCTATGTTGTCAAGGTTGACTTTGCTGATTTTGGCGGCCACCTGCTCGGCTGTCTGTATCGACTGCTGGACATCCACCCAGAAAAGAAGATTGTTGATATTGGTGAGCACCCTGCCCTTGCCCGGTATCACTTCGACTGTAAGCCTGGTAGCCACGCCGTTGCCCTCCTGGTCGACTGCAGGTAGGACTATTGATACCATGTTGGTCTCTGTTACATTGGTTATCTTCCTAATGTTCCCGTCGAGGTTGCTGTCCGTGCTGCTGTAGTCGCTGAATATCCTGGTCTGTATGCTCACGCTGGACAGTATTACCGACCCTACGGTGACCAGTATCGCCACTACCGACAAGACCAGAGCTATCTTGTTGATGACCATTCAAACCAACCTATTTATTCACACAAAACTAATTTAAACTTATCTCTACTATATAATTTAAGGCGAATTTATGAGGGAAGTAATACTAGTAGTCACGCATAACTGCCCATATTGTCCGAGCGTGGACAAGCTGTGGCACGAGCTTAAGAAAAAATACGAGTTCAACTACAGGGTGGTGGATGCGGTGACCGACGAGGGAATGCAGTTCGTGGAGAAATACGGCATCCTAAGCGTGCCCGTGACAATAATCGACGACAAGCTGGCGTTCATCGGAGTGCCTCAGAGACAGAAAGCCGAGGAAGCTATCAGGCAAGTGTAGACTTCATTTCGAGGCTTCCTTGAACTTCAGTTCCAGTTCCACTACTTTCTTCTGCAGGCTCGTCTTCATCTCCCTGTAGGCGTCGTCAGATACGAGGTTCTTCTTTTTCTCCTCCTCAAGTACCTGCAGCATGCGCAAAATCCTGTTCTGCTCGTCCAAAAGCCTCTTCTTCCTCAGAAGCTTCGCGTTATTCATTGTCTTGCTGGCGGCAAAAAGAGCGACCGTTCCGGTTATCACCACTACCAGTATCTTGAAGATGACAGAGTCGAGTAAGCCCGCTTCCCCCGCCTCGGTTTTTCCGCCGCCTTCCGCTTCGGCTTCGAGCTGCTTGAGCCTGGCGGTTATAGTGAACACAGAAAAGTCCTTCACGTCCGCCTCATATTTATAAGAGCTGTTGTCTTCTCCTGTCTTTCTCGTGGGCAAAGGCACCCAGCCGTTCTGAAGTGGCAGTCCGTTCCCCATCGGTATCCCGTTCTGTATGGGGAAGCCGTTATCGCACACCATGTAGGCAGGCAGGCCGTTGGAACACATGCCGTTGGCGAACATGCCATTCTGGCACATGCCGTTCGCAGGCTCGCCGCTCGGACACACAAGAGTCGCGCGCGTCGCATTAGGGCATAGGTAGTTTGGGACCGCGCCGCTGGAGCATGTGATGTTGTAGTGTTTGCTGAAAGTCACAGTATTTTCGTCAAGATAGTTCCTCATCACCCACGACTTGTTCACGGAAAACCTTACAGAAGCGTTGTCTATATCCTTGTTGTCCAGGTTTTCAAAAGTTATGTTGAAGTATCCGTATACCTTGTCCTCGGGCCCGGCCGGTATTTGGATTGGTTTTGATGCAAGCTGCTGGAAAACCAGGTTCACGTTAGCTAGAAACTTGTTCACGTTCAGGACTATCCCGTCCAAACCGCCCACACCGACGATTATAGAGTTGTTTGTGTTTTCAAACAGCCTCCTCACAAGAATCACTGCCTCGACAATCACGTTTTTTTTGGAAGACACGTTAGTGCTGATGTTTATTACTGTGGCATTGGTGCCATCGGCTGTGGTCCCGCCGCCTCCGCCCCCCGTCGTGCCTCCGGTGCCGCTGCTAGAATCGGTCCATACGGCTGTAAATGTGTGGCCGAAGTTGTTGGATGTTACACTGAAGGCGGATGAGCAGGCGAACTTGATAAACTTGTGCGAAGCGTCATGCCCTTCTATCGCAACCCTCATGTTGCCGGTTGCAGTGTTTGGTATGCAGTTGCTGTTCCCTATGGTGCATGAGTAGGAGCCGCCGTAGTTAATGTGCCTCCAGACAGAAGTCCATCCGTACAGTTCGCAGCCACTGGTGTCTGACAAAAGTCCGCTGCCTGAAGATGGGCAAGTGGCGCTCACATTTGTAGTGTAGCAGAAGCCTTCATGGTCGTAGGTGCCCCCCGGTCCAGAGACTGAAGCAGATATGTCGTCCGAAGCCGCCGTGCCTGTTGTAGCGGTGTCGTTGACCAGATAAGTGTTGATGTTGCCAGCCTTGTCCACAGTCCTTAGGGATATTTTGTAACTGGTGCTTGGGCTCAGGCCCGACTTTGTGTAGCTGGACGTGTTCGAGGGGTTTCCGGCGACAGTTGCGTTCTGGAAGACGCCGTCTATGAAGACCTCCGCGTGCCTGTAATCTGTGTCATTGGGGTTGGTCCATGTCCAGTCGATGCTGCTGCTTGACACAGAAACTTCATTCAGGTTGGTGACATTTCCTGGAGCAACCATGTCTATGATCACGAACCAAGTCTCGCTGGAATATGAGTAGTTCTGGTTCTCGGTGTAGGCAGCAGTTATGTTGAAAGCGGTGCCGTGGCTGCCGGTGAAATTGGACATGTTGTAGATGGGAGCAGTGGTGTTATTCGCAAGGACGCCGTTGTTGTAAAAGCTGGCATTGCCGCTTATGTTAAGAGTCACTGTGATGTTTACAGCAGTGTTATTTTGGATGCTCAGGTTAGCTGACGTGCCGTTCAAGAGCAAGTCTAGGCCAGAGTCGCCTTTGCTTATGGTGAAATTCCACGTGTTGGTCATATTAATGTTGTTGCTCGTGTCATTCGCGTATATTTTCCAGTAGAAAGGGACGGCTGGAATAGTCTGTGAGAAGCTCCAGTTGCCGTTGTTGACTGTGCCGGCTAGCAGGCTCATGGAATAGTTTGCAGAAGAGCCGGAAAAGTTGCTCTCCAGAAGAACCTTGCTCATGCCAACGCTGTCCTTCCAAGTGACGTTGAAGGTGGGTGGGGTAGTCGTGTAGTTGACAGGTGTTGATGAAGCATTGTTGGACCATGTAGGTGCGACCGTGTCGCTTGTTATAAGATTGATTGTTGTGTTAGATCTGTTGAACTCGGAAGCATCATAGAATAGCGTGGCGTTGCTGGTGATGTTCGCCTTTGGGAAATAAGTGCCGACCGCAAGTCCGCTGGTGTTCCAGTGCAACATTGCCTCACCATTTGAAATAGTCAGGTTAGTACCAATCAGATTACCGTGTGTGGAATTCTCCCAATAGAAGCTGACATTGTAGTTCTCTATAGGACCGCTTCCAGTAACATTGGTATCGTTCACAAATGCCTTGAGTATGGTTACAGTTCCTACAACAGCCTCCACTCCGGTATCGGGGGACTTCCAGGTGATGTTTGACCAGCCGAACATGGTGAAATTGCGTATGATATTCCCTGGAGAGTTGGTGCCGTTGGTGTTGTTGCTAGTGTCGTTGGCATAGATTATCCAGCCTATCGGCCGGGGCTTTCCAGAAGAGTTCTGCCACGTCCAATTCACAAGAGAAGGTCCTGCGCTGTTCAAGCCCCGCGGCTGATAAGGAGAACCAGTGTAGTTTACAAAGCTTCCAGTCTCGTTTGTAGACAGCCATGAAACATCCACAGTCACGTTGTCAGTCCATACAGTCGAAATGTTTATAGTGTAACCGCGATACACTTTGTAGCTGGAGTTGTCCTGCGTGTTGTTCCATCTGGGAGGCTCGGAGTCTGACTGTAGCACGGTGGCGAACCAAGTCTGGCTGAAGGAAGTATAGTTATCGTCGCCGTCGAACCATGCTGTCATGTTGAAAGTCCCCGCCTGAGCCAGGTTGGTGGTGTTGTAGATGGTTGTAGTGGTGTTCGGCGTGCCGAAGCCAGTCATGTTTGATGTCATGAAAATCGCCTTGCCAGTGACGTTTATCGTAGATGTGAAGTTGCCCGCATTATTTTTGTCGTAGTTCTTGTTTCCTTCAGTGCCATTGAGGAACAGCCTAATTAAAGTTGCGGTCTTTGCCACGGAATAGACAGCAGTTGACGTGAAGTTGAATGTGTTGTTGGTGTCGTTGGCTATCCACCTGTACTGGTAGCCGTCTGCTTTCAGGTCAGTGAAGTTTACAGTGCATATCTTGTCTATAGCAGTGCCGGAGCAGCTTGCACTGGAGTTTATTAGTGTCGAGTTTTGTGTTGTGAAATTATTTTCAAGAAAGACAGTGTTGACACCGAAGTCGTCTGTCCAGTTGATCTGGAAGCCATAGTTCCTGTTAGGAGCATAAAAGGTGTTGTTTGCGACTGATGTGGATGCTGAATTGAATCTGGGCCTTTGAGTTATTGTAAAGTCACCAGAACAACTTGTTGCTCCGCTAGCATCGTGACCGCCTGTATGACCTTCCACTCTTATCCTTGCTATCGCAGTGCTCGTATCTGAAGAAGGCGTCCAACTAGTCGAAGTTCCACCTACAGGATGACCTATGCAGCTGTATCCAGCATTAGCACCACAGTCAAACCCACCATCATTAGAACCACAAGCTGTGCCGCTAGTGGTATAAGACAATTCTATGTGATCTGCACCATCCAAACTCCATGTTATGCTTATGCTTTCACCCGCTGCATAAATCTGGCCTCCGGTGGGTGTTGTCAAAGTTGATGCAGTAGATTGTCTGACTAGGAATCCTACGAAATAAAACATAATCAGAGCGAAGATAAACAAAAAGGAAATTTTTGTCATACCTACACTGCCTTTGATGCGGACCCTTTTAACCAGATAGAAGTAGCCTACAAAACTTGCACAAAATACAACCAAAAAAAGGAAATCATTGAAACCGACTATGCCGTTGAAAATCAGGACAAGATTGTCGGCCCGGCTCCATGGCGAGTTATCCTGAGGAACCAGTGTCCCAAAATACACCTCTGGCAGCGTGTGTGCGCTCACATCGCTCCCGTACAAGAAGAAAAACATCAGGACTAGCACAGCCAATCCCAACCGCCTTCTATTTCCTGCCATTTTAAGGCCGATTCCCGTCATAACCTCTATAAAGTTTATATGGCACAGAGCCAATAAGTTTCTATAGGTTTTATCATGGATACAAAATTTATAAAATTAGCAATGGCGCTTCTTTTAGCATACACTGTGGTTTTGAGCGGCTGCACGCAACAGACCGCTGTCCCGGACCAGCAGCCCACCACGCAGCCGCCTGCCGAACCTCCAGTCTTCCAGCCTCCAGTGCCGGAGCCGGAACCACCCGCAGAGCCTACGCCCGAACCTGTTCCCGAGCCTGTGCCAGAGCCTGTTCCGCAACCTCAGCCACAGACAGTAGAGATAGAAATGACACCGAGCGGCTTGAGTCCAAGTTCAGTGACCATAAAAGTCGGCGACACTGTCAAATTTGTAAACGCAGACACCCAACCTCACTGGCCGGCCACCAATCCGCACCCCATACACAATGGGTATCCTGGCTTCGATCCAAGAGCGCCTCTTAGTACTGCACAGAGTTGGTCTTTCGCATTCACCAATGCCGGCATTTGGCCTTTCCACGACCACATCTTCCCGGCAAGAGGCGGTACTATAACAGTCCAGTGAGTTGTTGATTATGATGGATTTTGTCGACAAATACAAGGGCTATGCGCCCCAGCTGGTCAGGATAAGCATAAGCTTGGTATTCATCCTGTTCGGTGCA
>CAYJRO010000045.1:0-7022 GCA_964372425.1 uncultured archaeon | reverse complement strand
ACGTCATAGAACTTTTAGACAGACGATTACCAAAAGGTCTTCGTTATCATGATAAACATCATGCAATAGACGTATACGAGGGTTGCAAAAGATATGCAGAATTGGAATGCGTTCCACAGAAAGAAAAATATTGCTTCTCACAGCGGCAATTCTACATGACACAGATTATATAGAACAGTACGATAAAAACGAGCCAATAGGCGCCAGAATAGCCGGGAAGTTGCTTCCTAAATATGGCTATTTCAAAGAAGAAATAGAAACCGTCAAAGACCTAATTTTAACTACCCAAATGCCACAGAAACCACAGAACCATTTGCAGCATATAATATGCGATGCTGATTTGGGAAACCTTGGCAGAGAGGACTTCTTTGATAAAGGCGAAGCTTTAAGAAAATAACCGAAAACCTTCAAAGGCATTAGATTAGGAGATAGGGAATGGTATGAAAGACAGGTTAGGTTTTTGGAAAGTCACCAATATTTCACAGATGCGGCTAAAAAACTTGGATATCGGGGACAATTGAAAAACATAGAGAAATTAAAACAATTGATAGAAAAGACTGATTGGACATATACAGCAACTCACATTTGAAGATTAGATAGGACAGGATTTATTGTTAAACAACAGGACTGGCATACACTATGGTGTCCCCGCGCACAAGCATTGTCCCGAGCTTTACCCTGTTGTCGTCCTTTTTGACCTCTGCGTCTTCTATCGATATGTTCAAATGAAGATCCAAGGCCCTTAGGGTGCCGGTAATCTCCTCGCCGTTCTTCAGCTTGAGCAGGATTTTCTTTCCTTTCGCCCTGTCCAATACATCTATCGGTCTCTCTGACATCTGATATCAACACTGTTTTATTAGTTTCTAATTGTGAAGATTAATATTTAAAGGTTTGCCGATTAAATAAAGTTAATAGGATGATGACAATGGCGTTCTGGCACGGAGAAACAGGAAGAAAACCCACCGGAGGGAAGATTAATCTTGGCAGAAAGAAGAGGAGATATGAGCTCGGCAACACGCCGACAAACACGAAGCTCGGCAAGTACAAATTGGTCAGCATCGATACCAAGGGCGGCGGCGAAAAGTCAAGGGCACTTTCAGTCGAGTTTTCAAACGTGCTGGACAAGAAATCAAAAGTCTACAAGAAGGTCAAGATACTGGATGTCGTAGGAAATCCCGCCAACCCGCAGCTTGTCAGGAGCAAGATAATAACCAAAGGCACCGTGATAAAGACCGAATTGGGCAATGCCAGAGTCACTTCCAGGCCATCTCAAGACGGTGTTGTGAATTCTATATTGATAGAGGCTAGGTAAAATATCGGCAAATGCCGGAAAAAAATAGTAAAAACTAGGTATGGTTTAGATTTGCTGCAAGACAGAAGTCCTATCTCTTTTTCAGAACAGCCTTTATCGCGAACTCTATCTCGACTTCGCCCTTGTTGTTGGCGTCCACAGTCAACCTAGAGTCCTTTATCTCGGCCTTTATGTTCTTAAGATAGTCTTTGACCTGACCGATGTGTTCCAGAAGGTTCTTCTCCACGTCTATTGCGTGAGTCTTCAGCTCATGAAGGCTAGTCTCAAAGACGCGCTTAGTGCCCTTTCTTTTTTTTGCCAAATTTTTCACCTCCTTTTAAGATTCATCGCCACCAAAATAAACACCAGCCCCATTATAGCATACGCGGCGTAGCTTGGCACGAATATCCTTAGGAAATCCTTGGCTGCCAGTGACAGGAAAATTATTCCAAGCGTGCCGAAGAAGATTCCCGTGACATATTTCATGCCCCTCTTGACCAGTTCCTTCTCTACGCCTGCCAGATAGCCCATGACAAATGACTTTATTTCGGACAGCCAGTCGTCCTTCTTCGCTTTAGCCATATAAATATATTTGTAAACGCCCTTTAAAATGGTTTTCGCCGGAGCTTCAGATACATCAAAATCAGGCAGCCATGTGCAGAGGCCTACTGGGCGGCCTTTATTACGTCGGTTAGTATCTCTAGCCCCGTGTCTATGTCTTCCTTTTCCATTATCAGAGGCGGCATTATCCTGAAGGAGGACTGGCCAGCCGACAGCAGTGACAGGCCCTTTTCGAAAGCGGATTTGAGTATGGATTTCATCTTCTTTGGCATCGGTTCCTTGGTCTTCTTATCCTTCACAAGCTCCACGCCTATCATCAGGCCCTTCCCCCTGACGTCTCCTATTATGTTCGAGCTTTCCTTCAGCTCGTTCAAAAACTTCATTATATGCTCCCCCTTGGCTTCTATTTCCTTGCCGAGCTTCTCGTCCTTGCACATGTCCAAGACGCTCAGGCCGGCAGCGCAGGCCACAACATTGCCTCCGAAAGTGGAAGCATGGCTGCCATGGGCCCAGTCGTTCAGTTCTTCGAAAAACGCCACGGCTCCCAGGGGAAGGCCGCCGCCTATTGCTTTGGCCAGGCATACTATGTCGGGCTTTATGCCGAAATGTTCGGATGCCAGGAACTTTCCTGTCCTGAAGATGCCGCTTTGCACCTCGTCAGCTATGAAAAGTATGTTGTGCTCGTCGCAGATGTCCTCGAGTTTCTTGAAGAAGTTGGGGGGCGGGACTATTATGCCGCCCTCTCCCTGTATGGGCTCGAAAAACATTGCAGCCACCTCGTCGGGCGCAACCTTGTGCCTAAATATGACGTCTTCGATGTACCTTATGCACGAGTCGGATATCTCTTCAGGAGTGCCGTCCCTCAGCAGCGGCTTGTAGGTGTTGGGGTAGGGCACATGGACCACGTCCAAGAACGGCCCGAAGCCCCTCTTGTGCACAGACTGCGAAGCTGTAAGCGACAACGCCCCGTAAGTCCTTCCGTGGAAGGAATTTAAGAAAGATATGAAATACTTCCTTTTGGTGTGGTATCGTGCAAGCTTCATCGCGGCCTCTATGCTTTCGGCCCCCGAGTTTGTCAAAAACACGCTGCCCCTGCTCAAATGCGGTATAAGCTTCAACAGCTCTTCGGAAAACTTGACCTGCGTGTCGGAGTAGAACTCCAGGAAAGCTGTGTGCGTGGCCTCCTTTATCTGCTTGGAAACAGCTTCCAGTATTCTGGGGTTCCCGTGTCCGAAGTTCATCACCCCTATGCCGGAATTGAAGTCCAAAAAGACATTGCCGTCCACGTCCTGTATGTTGACGCCGTATGCCTTGTCTATCACTAGAGGGTATGCCCTGCTGTAGGAGGCCGATATTACTCCAAAATCCCTTTTCATGACTTCCTGCGCTTTCGGGCCCGGAGGCCTGACTAAAATCTTGGGTTTCATGGAGAACACCTAATAATATGTGGGATTCGGCCTTTTTGAAGTTTCTGAAAACACGAAAATTTACGTGATACGGGGCCCAAACGCGGCTGCTAACCGTTTATTTTATTAGAGAACCCATAGATTAATTAGTTATGGTATCGATAAAGAAGAGAATCAAAAGCCTGGGGCTGCTGAAGACATACATAAAAAGCCTGGAGCCCTACAAGATTGTGCTGTTTTTGATTGACACCCAAAAGTACCAGATGATGAACATAGAGATACTCAGGACGGTCATAAAGGAGAACAAGTTTTCCGGCATCTACATAACAGTCAACAGGCCGTTCAACGTGCTTGTCAGGGACTTGAAGAAATCGGGCATAGACACGGATAATATATTCTTCGTGGACTGCATCTCCAAGATGATACCTGCGCCCAAAGGCATCTCGCTCCAGGGACCAGAGACGATAGAGATGACAAAGGAGTGCCTGTTCATACCCTCGCCGACCAGGCTGACAGAAATCGGCATAGCGCTGTCTGAGGCATTGAACACAATGAAAAACTACCAGAACAAGTTCCTGTTCCTCGATTCGATATCGACGCTTTTGATTTACAACAGCGAGGCCAGTGTTGAAAAGTTCGTCCACTTCCTAGTCACGAGACTTAGGATATTCGGTCTCGTGGGCATCATACTGAGCCTGGAGAAGGGGACGAACAGGGAATTGATAGCCACGCTGACAGAGCTGTGCGACCAGGTAGTGGAGGTGGTCTGATGGCTGTTGCAGACCTTTTCTTCCTGTTCTCTGCCGTCCTGGGAAGCGGTATAATAATCATTTATCTGGCTATAGCCAGCAACAAGTTCACTAGGGGCAACATGAGGAACATGGTGGAGCTTCTCATGTTCGGCTACCTGTTCTCCTACGGCTTCATGGCGCTGAGCATTTCGGTGGAACTGCTGAAAATAGAGGATCCTAGGATAATATTCGTAAAGAACTCCTTCGTGCTGATATCATTCGCGCTGTTCCTGTTCGCTGCTAACGAGATATACGAGCTGTCCAAGGTGCTGGGATTCCATTCAGAAAAGATCTCGAAGAAGTTGAAGAAGATATTGAAGAGCTGATTGTTAGCACGAATTGTGCCCCGTGAGGGATTTGAACCCACGGCCTTGGCGTCTTTTAAGATTTCGCCTTAGAAGGGCGCTGCTCTATCCAAACTGAGCTAACGGGGCTTGTGAATAATTATTTTATTTTACTTCCATTAACATATTGAATTTATGGCAAAGAAAGCCGGTAAGTCCGACTACAGTAAGATGGAGGCCAAGTGGCAGAAGGAATGGGAGAAGACCAAAATATTCGAGGCAAAAGAAGACAAGAGCAAAAAGAAATTCTATGTTTTGGAGATGTATCCCTATCCGTCGGCCAGCTTCCTGCATATGGGGCATGTCAGGAACTACACCATAGGTGATGTCCTAGCCAGGTTCAAGAGGATGAACGGTTTTAATGTCCTGTATCCCATGGGCTACGATTCTTTCGGATTGCCAGCAGAGACAGCAGCAAAAAAAGAGGGAACACATCCTAAGAAGTACACAGAGGCGGCCATCAAGAAAATAATGGAATACCAGAAGGCCCTAGGCAACAGCTACGACTGGAGCAGGGTCATAGCAAGCCACAGTCCCGAATATTACAGGTGGAACCAGTTCTTTTTCCTGAAACTTTTAGAAAAAGGATTGGCTTACAGGAAGAGCGCGCCAGTAAACTGGTGCGGGAATTGCGAGAGCGTGCTGGCAAACGAGGAGGCTGAAGGGGAAAAGTGCTGGAGATGCGGCAACGGTGTTACAAAGAAGGAGCTGGAGCAGTGGTTCTTCAAGATAACAGGCTATGTCGAGAGGCTTCTGCAGGACTTGGACAAGATAGAGTGGCCGGAAAATATAAAGACGATGCAGAGGAACTGGATAGGCAAGAGCCACGGGATAGAGATAGACTTCAAGGTCGGAAAAGAGAGTTGGAAGATTTTCACAACCAGGCCGGACACAATCTGCGGCGTAACATTCATGGTTGTCTCAGCAGACCACCCGAAACTAGCAGACTTGGTGACGAAGAAGCATAAGAAGGAAGTGGACGCCTTCCTGAAAAAGACAAAGGCCACCAATGACGTGTCGCTGCTGGAAAAAGAAGGGGCATTCACAGGAAGCTATGCAGTTAACCCTTTGACCAATGAGAAGATTCCAATCTATGTGGGCAATTTTGTAGTGGCCGACTATGGTTCTGGCATGGTGATGGCTGTGCCAGCGCACGACCAGAGGGATTTCGATTTCGCGAAGAAATATGGTATTGAAATAAAACCAGTCATACAGCCAGACGGCCAGAAAATTGATCAAGATAAGATGGACAAGGCTTACATATACGGCGGCACTCTTGTAAACTCCGGAGATTTCACAAGCATGAACAACAAGGTAGCCATAGAAGAGATATCCAGATTTCTGGAATTCAAGAAGCTCGGCAGGAGAACATTCAACTACAAAATAAGGGACTGGCTCATATCAAGGCAGAGATACTGGGGAACACCGATACCTATAATCTACTGTAAGAAATGCGGCACAGTGCCGGTTCCGGAAAAGGATTTGCCGGTGCTTTTGCCAGAGAAGGTTAATTTCAAATCAAATACCAATCAGTTGGGCAGCAGCAAAGAGTTTGTTGGCGTGAAATGCCCCAACTGCGGTTCCGCTGCTAAAAGAGATACTGACACAATGGGCGGATTCGTAGATTCATCCTGGTATTTCCTCAGATACTGCGACCCCCACAACAAGGACAAGCCGTTTGACCCCGAGAAGGCGGGGCATTGGATGCCTGTGGACCAGTACATAGGTGGGGCGGAGCACGCGGTTATGCATCTGATTTATGCAAGGTTCTTCACCAAGGTTTTGAACGACCTGGGGTTTATAGGTTTCGACGAGCCCTTCACTAGGCTTTACAACCAGGGGATAGTCTACAAGGACGGGGCTAAGATGAGCAAGAGTAAGGGGAACGTGGTCTTCCAGACAGACATCTCTGGCAAGTACGGCATCGATACGGCTAGGCTTTTTCTGATGTTCGTGGCCTCTCCTGACAAGCAAATGGAATGGAACGACGAGGGCGTGGAAGGCGCTTTCAGGATCATCAACAGGCTTGTGAAGCTCAAGGTAAGCATAGGCAAAAAGTCCGACAACAGGCAGGACAACAAGATAAACATAACTATCAAGAGAGCCACCGAGAGCATAGAAAGCTTCGCCTATCCTGACGCAGTCAAATCCGTAATGGAAGCCATTGACTACTGTTCCGAGAACATAACCAAGAAAAATTACGAGGCTCTTTTGAAGTTGATGCATCCGTTTTGCCCGCACATTACCGAGGAGCTGTGGCATGTCCTGGGCAACAAAGGCTTCATCAGCCTGGAGAAATGGCCGATAGCGGGCGAGATAGACGAGAGACTGGTGCAGCTTGACTCTATCTTCAGCAAGACTGTTGAGGATGTGGGCCATGTCATCAAGCTTGTGGGCAAGGGAGACAAGGTGTTCCTGTATGTCGTGACAGATGACGAGCTTAGCTACCTTACCGAGGAGAGGGAGCATATAAAAAGAAAATTCAACCTGAGGGACGTCTTCATCTTCAAGGCTTCCGACAGCAGAAGATACGACCCGAAGGACAGGGCTCCTAAGGCGAAGTTCGGAAGGCCTGCCATATACGTAGAGTGATCTGTTTTTGAAGGTGTGTCAGTTGGTACCGTCAGCA
>CAYJRO010000044.1:0-7038 GCA_964372425.1 uncultured archaeon | reverse complement strand
GTACCAGACGGCATAGCCCGAGGAATTGGTGTAATTGGTGCCTAGCAGAGTGCTTTGCGTCGAGTTCTCCCAGTAGAACCTCACAGGATAGTCCTGTATGGGTCCGCTGCCGCTCGTGTTGGTGTCGTTGACAAAGGCAGCCAGCGTTATGGTGCTTCCAATACCGAAGGAGCTGCCGCTGGATGGGGAGCTCCAGGTGATGTTGCTCCACCCGAACATAGTGAAGTTGCGTATGACGCTGCCGGGGGAGTTTGTTCCGTTGATGTTGTTGCTCGTGTCATTCGCATAAATAATCCATCCTATCACCCTTGGCTTGCCTGACTGGTTGTTCCAGGTCCAGTTGACTGTTATTGGGCCGGCGCCAGGGCCTATGGAACGGATTGGATATGCTCCGCTGCTTGCGGTGTAGTTGACGAATGCCCCGGTCTCGTTCGTGGAAAGCCAGGAGTAATTCAAACCACTGTTGTCGCCCCATCTTGCGGATATGTTGACTGGTTGGCCGCGGTAGACCTTGTAGCTGGAGTTGTCCTGGGCCTGCGTCCAGTTTGGAGCTATCGTGTCGCCTGCTGAGGGTGTGTAGTAGACAGTGATGTTCATGTTGTCTATCCTGGCATTTGCCCCACCGCCGCCTAAAGTCTTGTTGGCATATATCTGCGCACCGAAGCCAACGCTGTTTATGACTGCAGGCGTCCAGGCCGCACCCCAAAGGTTATTGGCACCGCCTAAAATGTCCAACGTGTCTGTTATTTGGTCGTAGGTTTGCGTTCTGTTTATGTTGCCGACTGTCTGGTTGCTGTCGTTGACGAGCTGGACCCTCAGGTTGAACGCGTCGCCTGCCATCCCGGTCGACCACTCTATCCTGAGCTCTATGCCGTCTATGGTGGCTCCGGTAGGTACGGAGAACCCGAAATCGTTCCACACGTTTTCTCTGGTGTCAGCTCCTGTCGCCCTGACGTCGTCGGAGACGTTGGCGTTCATAGGACTAGTCCAGCCCGTCAAAGATATGTTGTAGCTGCTTCTGGGGGTTTTTGCGGTAGAGTCTGCAACTACCAGCATGATGAGGTAGCCTATGCCGATTGCCATGAAGAGCAGCAGGCAGAAGACCCTTATTTTATAGGAAGTTCCCTTATCCATAGCCAGCCCCCCATTCGTCAATCAGCTTCACTGTATCGAACTGCGGCACATACATATTCCTCGCGGCAGCCAGCTCTATGACAGGCCTGTCGTCCGTTATCAGTGGCGCATCTAACTTCGGCACGTTTTCGCCGCTTATCATGAACATTGACTTTAGGCTGTCCGAGCTTTCTATGCCAGTCAGCTTCAAGTCCGACCAGACATCGATGTTAGTCGCATTGTACTCAAGCGGATCTATCTTCTTCAGCGAGCCTATGATTATAAGCTCTGACCTTGCCTCTGGGTCCTCTGCGAATATGTAAACATACGGGAACACGGAACTGAAAGTCTTGTAGTAAGACTTGAACTCATCCCTGCCTACCAGCTTAACAGGGAACCACTGAGCATAAATGCCGCCATCGTTCAGCCTGGACTTGGCTGTCTCGAAGAATTCCTTGGAGAAAAGATTGCTAGCCTTTTCCAGGAAGGGGTCGGAGGGCTGGGAGACTATCACATCATACTTGTTGTCCGTAGTCTTGAGGTAATGTCTGGCGTCCGCTATGATTAGATTGTGTTTATCATAGTCCAGTATCCTTCTGTTCATCTGCTCAAAGTACTTCGAAGCTTCAACCACTGCCGGGTCTATCTCCACAGAATCTATCCTATCATAGCCATATTTCCTAAGGGCGTCGGCCGTCCAGCCGCACCCGAATCCTATGTTCAAAGCAGTTTTTGGATTGTCGTGCAAAAGCGAAGGCAGATAGCCCAGCAGCCATGTGACCAAGACGTCCCTCCTGTCGGTTGTTGCAGTGGAAAACGAGCACTGGTTCTTGCCGTTCAGCGACATTGTGACAGTAGCCAGCTCGCATGTCGGGTTGTAGCAGACTCTTTTCACAGCGACTGTTTCATAAAGGCTCTCCTTGTAGAACAAGACCTCTGTGCCATCAGTGAGCCTGCCCAGGAAGCTTTTGACATCCACCCGGTATTCTGTCCTGTCGCCGTATTCTATGGTGGCTTTCGGTAGATGGAAATAAGCGCCGCTCGACATAAGGTTGACGTCGTAGGAAGGCGACAATATAAGAAGAATCATGAAGGCTGCTAGCAATACATACAGATATCTTCCTAGATGTGACGGGAACTGCTTCTCTGACAGGAAAATCATCACAGCCACAGAAACGTTCACCAGAGCCGCAAAGACGACGGTTATCTTTATCCCAAGCAGTGGTATGAGTGCGAAACCTGCCGCAGCCGATCCGATTACCGCCCCCAGCACATTGACAGAATACAGCGTGCCTATGGACTCTCCGATATTCTCGTCAGCGTAAGACTTGGCCACTATAGGAAATGCCGCCCCCATCAGGCTGGTGGGTATGAGGAGCGCCAGGAACGCCAGCAGGAACTGCATCGAGAAAAACTCGCCGAACTTGTAGAAAAAAGACGGATAAATGCTCATGTACGCCAAAGGCATCAGGTTCAATATCATTATGGATAGGATTCCATAGACAGCTATTCCGACTTCCAGGATAGCGTATACGGCCAGGGGGTTTTTGAACCTGTCTGCGAACCTTGATGCAATAAGACTGCCGATGCCCAGGCCCATCATGAAAGCGCCGAGTATCATGGAAAATGCGTAGGTGGTCGAACCGAATATCAGCTGCAGCGGCCTGAGCCATACGACCTCGTACACGAGTGCCGACACGCCTGATAGCAGGAACGCTGCCAACAACATCTTCTTCATTTTTTCACCGATAGCTTGAACACCAAAGCTGCCGCCAACAAGTTTGCCGCGGCTGCGAAAACAATACTGCCCGATACGCCCAATACAGGCATAAGCAGGAAGCCGGCTCCCATGCTTCCAATGCCGGAGCCGAAAGAGTTGAAAGAATAAAGATGTGCTGTGCCTTTGCCCACCTCGTCAAGGCTCTTCACGTAAGCCTTTGTTGCAACAGGCCAAGTAGCTCCCATCAGAGTAGTTGGTATTATAAGCACCGCGAACATCAGCAGGAATTGAACTGGCGTGAACAGGACGGCAGGCAATATGTTGTACAGGGGAAGGTAAGTGTATGAAACAACGCCGAACAACGCTATTACAAAAATGCCATAGATTCCTATCAGGAATTCCAGGGATGCGAAAAGTTCAAGTGGGTTGTCGGACTTGTCGGCTATCTTCCTGAACAAGTAGGAACCCAGTACAAAGCCGCCCAGGAAAGTAACAAGTATGGTGCTCACCGAAAATATCGAGGAGCCGAAGATAATTTGCAGCGGCCTGAGCCATACGACCTGGTATATCAGCGAGGCCATGCCGGAAAGCATGAAAGCCGTCAGCACCAAGCTTCCTGTTGGCAACCTTATTCTACGCGCATCCACCGGATCATTTTCTAGGAGGTTTATCTCTTTTTCCATACACTCAACTGCCTTCTGACGCAGCTGGCGGTGCTGCGGACCTGCGTGAAAAATGGCTGAAAAATAAAGGACGGCGGACGCCATGACATCCCGTACGCCCGCCGCCCCGATTGTAGTGGATGTCAGTTGCTTCAAAATTAGTGCGGTTTGGTTGTGGGAATCGAGAAAGGTTTAAGTAATTATAGCTGCAATCATTATTCATGACAGAGATAGTAGTAAAGATACCAAAAATGGAAAAGGAGCTTGAAAGAGAGATAGTCAGAGGCATAGAAATATCGGCAAGGGCCGAGGTAGCAAGAGCCTTGCTGCTTAAGAGGTTGAACGAGCTACTGTCAAAAAGCAGGCTAACCGAAAAGGATGCTATCAGGCTCGGAAGAGAGTTAAAAGCGGGCAGGCACGAGAAACTCAAGAAAATGAGGCTAGTATAGATGAAGCTTGTTGTTGACTCTAACGTACTATTTTCTTTCTTCAGCAAAGCATCAACAACCAGAGAATTGATTTTTATGCTGGAAACTTTTAATCTATACACGCCGTCTTTTTGTATAGAAGAGCTCATCAGGTATAGGGACGTTATTTGTAAAAAATCCGGCCTGTCGGCGGACGGGTTTGAAGAAGCCTTGGAGGAATTGAAGCTTTTTGTTAATGTGGTGTCTCTGTCGGAATACTCTGAATTCTTGTCCGGAGTGGGAAAAATATCGCCTGATCCGGATGATGTAGACTTGTTTGCGTTAGCGTTAAAGTTAGATTGTCCTATATGGTCAAACGAAACTGTCTTGAAGAAGCAGTCGGTGGTCAAGGTTTTATCTACAAAAGAAATAATCGGATTGTTGTTTTGAACCAGTCTTATGATGATTTGCTTCAAACTCTTCTCCGCAGTCTGTGTTGTGGGCAATAGTTTATTGCTCATTTTATTGATGAGATTCAAATGACGGCGGACGCCACGACATCCCATACGCCCGCCGCCCCGATTGCAGTGGTAAGAATTTTTAGGAAAAGTAATGAACAATGACGACGCCCTATAAGCTATGCTAGACTTGCCCGTTTTCATTAGTCTCATTCCCCACTACAATCCTGCCGGAGCAGTACAGCTATCTTTTCACGTAGCTGACATTGCTTCCGGCGCCTTTCCTTTTCAAAATCTTCATATCAACCAGCTTGGCCAATTCCCTCAGAGCGGTGTCCTCAGACACTTTCAGCAGCCTAGCTGCATCTGGAGTTGTTGTCCTTCCCTTCCTGTCTATGAACTTCATTATCTTATCGTGCCTAGAGTTCAGGACTTTCCTTCTCTTCCTATGCTCGAAGACCAAAAACACTACCGCCGAGACGATTACCAGCAGGAACAATACGTCAAGAAAGCTGGGCTGCCACTCCTGGAGCACCAAAAGTGCCTCGGACATCAAATAAATTATCGTGACGCTAGGTTAAAAATGGCTGGCGGGCTAAAATTTGCCCCGCATCCTCACCGCACAGATAACTATAGCACTATTTTTACTCCGCATCAGCCCCGTACGCCCGTTCTGCTATTGCTTGACACGCATTATCACCCTGCCTACTATAGAATGCTTCTTGACTGGACCGAAGTGTCTGCTGTCTTTGCTAAATTTTCTATTATCTCCCACGACGAAGTAATTATCTGTGTTATTTGCGGACTCTATGCGCTTGACCATGAACTTGCTGTCATTCGGATGTCTTATGATTACCAAATCGCCTTCGGAAGGACTCTTGAACAGATATGCTAGCCTGTTTACTATCACATAATCCCCGGAATCCAGCGTAGGCTCCATGCTCCTGTCCTCCACCCTGAGCCTGGCTATAGGCAATAACATTGCGTATCACATTTTGTATTTGAACTCTTTTTGCAGCCTGTTAATAACCGTCGTGAACTCTTCATATTCGTTGGTTAGCTGGGCTATTTCTGTCTGCCACTTGGAATATATTTTGTTGGTGTTTCTGAATATCCTATCTGTGTCGAATTTCTCTCCAGCTTCCTTCAGCTTTTTCTTTACAAGATTCAAATCTATCTTATAACCGTCATTAAGCAGCGTAAAAACATCAAAGTAGTCTCTTGGCTGATTTCTTGTGATGAGAGCCCGCACTTTTTCGGCCACTATTTCCTTTACATTAAAAGTTAGTATTTTGAACGTAGGTATTTCTTCATAAAAATGTGGCAGAAGTTGCTTACTGGGCGGAAGCAGTATAGAAGCCTTTGCATTTACGTCAAGAATTATGTGTCCTGGCGATAAAATGTGGTTGTATAAAATTTTCAGCCTGAAAAACTTTGATGTAGTATTTTCGAAAACGGATTTTGGAAACATGTCTTTGTTGTCGTCTAGCATGTTTTTGACGGCATTTTTTATCTCAGACAGTCTTCCATTGCATGTAAAGTCCAAGTCTTCGCTGAGTCTTGAGTGGTTTAGGAATATCTTGTTAAGAGCCGTGCCGCCCTTGAAACAAATGCCTTCGACGTCTTTAAGTAGATGGAGCATCAAGGTTAAGAAAAAGTCCTTCTCCAAGTAGATTATATTGAATCTCTTCATTCCAGACAAGTATCGAAGCCTGTTTTCTGTAATCATTTTGATTTCAGCCATTTCTCCGCCTCCTTTTTCGAAGCTATGAAAAATGTGTGATTGTTGATGCTGCGCTTTACAAAACTTCGGTTCTCCAGACGCCTGAGTCTTTTAAAAATTATTGTAAAATTTAGGATGCTTTTATGGCCCTGTTTTTTTGCAGTATAGACGGCTATGCGCGTTGGTATTTGTTCTATTAAACCCCAATAATGTGCCGCCGCCATGCCCCCTATGTAATAATCTTGGCCGTCGAATATCTCATCGACTATAATAAATGGGTGTTCTGCCCACTGTCCTTCGAAAGCTCTTACTGGTATCAGGTAGTATTTGGACTTGCTGAGCTTTAACACCCTGCCCTTTTTCATAAGCCTGTGTATGTAAACGTGAACTTCATTCCTGTTTTTAAAAAAACGTTTTATGTCATCTTTTTTGAAGAAAAGCCTTTCGTTCAACTCTAAAAACGAGACAGCTTTTATTTCCTTTTCCGACAGGCCTTTCATGCGTTACACCTAAATTAAAGATTTATTAATATTATTGTAACACTAATATTTAAAGATTACATTAATTCTAGACTTTATCCCAGCATCTCATGTTAAGCTGGCACGAATTAGGCCTTCGGGTAGACAGTCTCCCTTTCCGTCGGGTAGCCAAGAGCTTTTCTCCTATGAGTCTCTACGTGCTTGGTCTCCCAGAATATCTCGGCTATCCTGTTCACGGCTTCTAGCAACTCCTCGGCTGCCTGAAGGTTGACTTCCTGCCTAGCCTTTGATGCGAGCTTCAGCACCTTCCACACCACATCATGCAGACCAGCATGTTTCTCCAGATGCTCCGGATTGAAATAGTCCCCCCACAGGATCCTGATCTCGTTCTTGACAATCTCTGCATGGTGCTCTTTTACAGCAATGTATCTGGAAAGTTTGTTAAGCGTGTCCCTCCTTTCCTCCGGGCTCATCTC
>CAYJRO010000043.1:0-7194 GCA_964372425.1 uncultured archaeon | reverse complement strand
CCTCTTGGGAGCTGGCATCACGAAGCTCAGGAGCGTGTAGTCCATGGCAGAGAATAAAAAACCCAACGGGGAAGCGGTGGCGGCATTCATGGCCGCGATGATAGGCCTGCTTGTCATGGGAATCGTTAACATAGGCACAGAGGCTTCCGGCGACTTCAAGACATTCATCCAAGATGTCGGGAAGGCTTGGATACCGAATGCGCAAGGCATAGGACCCTACAGCGGCAAGGAGACGTTCATGCTGATGGGATGGCTTGCAAGCTGGGCGTTACTGCATTTTCTGATTAGGAGAAAAGAAGTGAGCTTGAAAACCCCCGTAATCATTTTCCTTGCGGGTCTGGGTCTCGCGACACTGCTCGTCTACACGCCATTCATCCATTTCATTCTTTGAAAAAGAGTCGCTGACTTATCTTCCATATGATTGACAACAATTCCTGTACAAATCAAGTTCTAACTACGTTTTATTAACATGGAAATTGGCCACTGGATAGAAAATTAACCCACCGATTTAAATGTACTGGCAAACAACAGTATCTGACCACCGACGAGGAAATGCATGAAGAGGTGGAGAGTTTCGCCGAAAAGGTTTCGATTGAATAGAAGATACGTTAGTTTTCCTCTTTTTCCCCGCCAGCCGCCTTCATAATCCTGATTTTCAATGCCTTGCCTTCTTTCACATCTTCCAAGACAAGCGTCAGCCCGTCAATTACCACCCTTTCGTGTTTTTTCGGTTTTTTCTTCAAGCGGTCTTCAATAAGTTCGTTTAGATTGAAATCATCCCATTTGCTGGGCAAGGACACGTTGAAAAAGCCGTTTATCTCCTTCACAGTGGTATCGCCATGGGCAACTATGGTGTTCTTGTCCAAATATATTATTGTCTCTGGGCTTGCGTATAGCTGAAAAGCCACGTCTCCTACGAATTCTTCCATCAGGTCCTCGACCGTCACAAGGCCCACAACACTTTCCCCGCTTTTTACAAGAACTATGTAGTTTTGGTTCTCTTTGAATATGTTTATCAAGTTAACTATGCTGCTGTCCTTGGGCACAAAGATTGGGTCAACCGAAATGTCGCTCAGTCTTTTTCCGTATTCCTTCTTGCTTACGGCGTCCATCACATCCTTGATTAAAACAATGCCAGTAATGTTTTCCAGGGACTTTTCATAAATAGGTATCTTGGAAAACCCGCTTCTCACTATCTTTTCAAGGGAATGCTCCACAAGCATACTGCCGTCCAGCGAGAAAAACTTGTTGAAATGTGTCATCATGTCGTACGCTTTCTTTTCGCCCAATCTGAGAGCGCCGTCGATTATGTCCTTTTCCACACGGCCTATCACGCCCTTTTCTAGGCTGTATTCCGTCATTGTCACCATTTCTTCCTTGGTTATAGTGTCCATTTTCCTGACACCCGCCAACTTGTTTATGCCGTCGGATATCACGTCCAAAAAGACCACTATGGGATATAAAACGTAGCTTAAAATCTCCAACGGCCTTGCTACGATGAGAGATATGGTTTCGGCACGCGTCATCGCAAACGTCTTTGGAGCTATCTCCCCGAAGACCAGAATCAACAGGGTCATGACGCCGGTGGCTATGCCAATGCCCGAAGAGCCGAACTTTTCCGTGGCTATCAAAGTTGCTATTGCCGCGGCCGCCACATTAACCACGTTGTTGATTATGAGTATGGTTATAATCATCCTCCTGCTGTTCTTCTTAAGCCTGTTCAGGGGCTCAGATCCTCTGACCCCCCTTTTCAAAAGCGTCCTTACCTTTATGCGGCTCAATGACACCAAGGCTATCTCGGAAGCGGAAGTCAGGCCGGATATTACGATGAGTATCGCCAAAGTTGTTATGTTTACGAATAAACTGGGTTCTGCCATTGTAGTTCTTTATTAAAGTTTATCCGCTGGTTTAAAATATATTTTTTAAAGACGATGAAAATCATCCCCATTCCCGCAACTTTAAGAACGGCCTCGATGTTTCCAAGAGTTTGGCCGCCTTATATTCTGGCGTGCCTTCCAATAAAATCTGCTTCCTGGTCGGCGCCAGAGACTGCACCAGTTCCTTGACTCTTGTATCTGATGTACCAGGAAATTATTTGCTGGCCCACCACGCCCCGTTCAGGGCATCCAGAGGCGTCCCAGCGGCACCGAATGTAACTGGTACAGAAAACCCTGAAACATTTACCCACCACCAGCGTCTCTTCAGATAACCACTAACTCAGAAATATTTAATAGGCACATATAATTCTTCCCAATTGCTAACATACATATAAATAGCTTAGCTGACAACATTTATTCGATTGAATGATAGAAGACAAATATCTGGGTATAATAATCATACTGATGTCTGCCATAGTCTTCATAATACTTTACAACGTATCCACAGAGCTCGCCCAAATATCCCACAGCACATGCTCATCGGACCCTGCAATGTCATGCACGGTCTACCAACACATACCTGTCGTCTCGTGGGTAGCCTTCCCTACGCTTTTCGGCCTAGGCATCATAGGCAGCTGGTTCACTTACAGCGGCTTGAAGATAAACAAAGCTTCCATGCGGCATACTTCAAAAAGCGCCAAGATCATTAAGAACTTGGATGCCGAAGAGAAGAAGATACTAGACATAGTCTCCAATCATGAGGGCTCGGCCTTCCAAAGCGACCTTGTGAGGGAGAGCAACTATACAAAAGTTAAAGTCAGCAGGATTCTGGACAAGCTGGAGATGAAAGGTCTGATAGAAAGGAGAAGGAGGGGCATGGCCAACCTCATCGTCATGAAATAGACAAAACCGGCCGTGAAACTAGTTTCACTATCTTGTATATAGGGTGTTTCTCTCAACTCATTTTCATGAATATAGAAATAAAGTCGAGCACAATAAGCATCGGAATAATAGTAGTGCTGGTTGGAATCATAGGCGTGCTGATGTTCCAACAGTACGGACAACCTAAAGCTAGCATAACAGGGAATTCTGTGAGTAGTGGAAACTACGAGGGATTCTCATCATACGAAGAAATGATGGAAGCCCACCACGGCTCAGGAGCCGCTGCTCAAGGCGGCGGTTGCAGTGGCGTATCTGTGACAAACGGCGAAATGTCGGAGTACGGAATATCCTACGACCAGAGCGGCTTTGAAAGACTTCTTGAATACAACAGCGAGATAAGTCTAAGCGAAGAGCAGGCTAAAAGCGTGATTGGTCTAGATGTGAGGATAGACTGCTGCGGATTCGACAAGATACAAGCATCAGGCAACTGCGCGTGCGGACACCACTTGGCACTGTACGGTCTGGCAAAGTTCCTAGCCGGCGAAGGGCATGACAGAGACTACATACAGGGGGAGATAGACAAGTGGAAGGACATATACGCCCAGTCTGACATAGGAGGTTGCGGGTGATGGTGAAAGTTGCCATTAGAAGAAGTGGGATAGGAATCGCTGTAATAGTCTTGCTGGTCGGTATAACAGGTTTCTTGCTGTCCCAGCTCTATGGGCAGCCTAAAACCAGTGCGATAACAGCCAGCAATGTAGCCCCGCCATCTAGCTCTAGTGCACGTGGCTTGAATGTGTTCAAAGGCACGATAACCAACGCCAAGTTGGAACCGCAGAGTCTGGAAGGCACAACATCCTCGGATAAAGGATGTTATAATGTAGGTGGCGGCCTCGTGGAATGCAGTTCTGATATAATAACGGGTGCTGGGACAATCAACTTCCAGTACAGGCATAACATGAACGAGCAGCCGTGTCTGGACATGGTGGGACATGAGAAGGTGATAGTTAACGTCCTGGATTCCGATGGGAACGCAGAAGTCATAAGAACGCAGGAATTGAGCGGCATGGGTGGTCATCATGGCTAGTCTGTTCAAGAAATATTGCCAAATATGCGGAATAGAAACAGGTGGCAACATAAGACTAGTCAGGTTTGGCAAGAGCTTCTGTTCTGAGGGACACGCTAGGGAATACATAATAGAACAGAGGAAAGCTGAAACCTTGGAAAGACGAATGATTGCGGGCAACAGCATAAGAACCAGAAGAGGCGGAGGTTGTTGCTGATGTTCGGATTCGGAAAACTAAGATGCCCGGTATGCAGGATGGAAGTAAAGCCGGAGACGCAGCAATGGACATGGAAAGGCAGGGGGTTCTGCTCGGAAGGTTGCAAGAAGTCGTACAGGAAGGGAACAAAAAGCGGTGGCGGAAGCTGCCACTAGGAGAAGCGTAGCCATGAAGAGAAAACTGCTCACAAACCACAGGAAGCCAGAGCATGTAAAGGCTGGTCACGAGGAAGTTTGTTGCTGCTCGGGAAGGAAAGATAAGCAAGATTGTGCCTGCTGCAACTAGAAACCAAATGGAAAGTGAAGACTGTGACAGAGGTGAATATAGATGAACAGGAAAATAGTGGCAGCATGTTATCTTATACTGTCTTTAGTGGCCAGCCTGATTTACATCTCTTATAATGCCATGGCACACTGCCCTTTATGCACGGCTGCGACGGCTATAGTCGTTACGGCAACCAGGTTCTATGGCGTGGATGACATGATAGTAGGCACGTTCATGGGAGGATTCCTTGTATCGACTGTCTTTTGGACGGACAAGCTGCTGAAAAAGAGGAACAAGGGAAAAGAGTACATACCCTTCCAACCTTCTATAATAGCCATCGTAACTGTATTGTTGACAATAGTGACATTCTATTTTGCAGGGCTTGTTGGAGAAAAAAACACGCAGTTCAAGCTGTTCGGCATTGACAAGATTTTGATAGGCACCTTGATTGGCGCAGGAATTTCATTGGTTGCTCCTAGAGTGAACCTGTGGATACGCGGATTGAACGGCCGCAAGAACTACGTGCCATTACAGCTGATATTCCTCACTATGGGCATGCTGTCCCTGACAGTTTTCAGTTTCTATCTGCTGGGAGTAGTCTAAGTGATTGGATGGAAGTCATCTACGTCACAGTCTTGGCCATGGCAGGGCTGTTTTTTGTATGGCTGTTCTTGAAGGAAATGCTGTACAAGGCGCTGGGCAAGAAGATCTGCGTCATTTGTGCCACGGTGATCAGCACATGGATCATGCTGCTGGCGGTGAAGGCCGCCGGATACGGTGTGCCTCTGGCGATTGTGGCCATACTCATGGGAGAGAGCGTCACGGGTTTCGTGTACATGTTTGAAAGTAAGCTGGGAAAAAATAACAAGAAGCTGCTGGTCATGAAGCCGGCGATAATTTTAATGGGCACGCTATTCATTTATTCGATATTGACATTTATTTACGAATAAAAGGAGACAATGAGGTGATACTATAACAGGCTGGATTGAAAAGATAAAGCATAATCATCGGCTACTTATGGTGCTCTGCTGCGTAATTCCTCTAGCAGCGCTCCTTGCCGGAGTATATTTATTTGGCTTAAGCAAAAGCTATATAGTCTGGTTCATTATCCTGCTTTGCCCCGTCATGCACCTTTTCATGATGCGTAACATGCGCAAAGGTCATGGGAAAGATACAAGCAACGACCACGAGGATGGCTCGCATGAGCACGATAAAAGGGAAAGAAGTGGTCACCATTGACATTCTATGAAAAATACGAGAAGCATGTCGCTGTAGCCGCTTTTGTTATGTTTATCATTGTCATGTTATATTTCATGCATTTGTCATAAGAGGTGAAAGGAAATGAAGATAAGTAAAAAGCTGAAGGAGACGAGGTACACGATGCTGTTCCTATGGATGTTCAGCGCATTCGTCTTCGGAATAGGGCTGGGCGCGTACGTGGAAAGCTACATCCGGCAGTATGCGTTGGCTGTGCTGTTTGCTGGTATGGTTGTCCACCTATACACAATGTATAGAATATATATGGCAAAAGCATGATAAGGAAAAATAAGAAGAAAGGCAAGTTAAGAAAAGCGGTGTCAAAGCTAGTTGACATGATAAGGAAGTGCTGCGAATGAACAGTAAGCACGTAAAGCACACAGCAATAGGATTTGCATCAGGCCTGCTCTTGCTGGCCTCGTACTTTTCCATAGTGGGTTTGTTGCAAGGACTTGGTTACGCTCTGTCTAGATTCCTGGAACTGTGGTACCTGATGGTACCTTTGTCTGCGGGCTTCGGATTCCAGATGGCTTTTTACTCGTGCTTCAGAGACTTGTTCAGGATGGGTTCTGGGTCGGCCGCCGCATCAGGAGGCATATCCACGGCTTCGATGATAGCTTGCTGTGCGCATCACTTGACAGACGTCATACCCCTCCTTGGAATCTCGGCCTTGGGAATATTTCTGTTGGAATACCAGCCGTCTTTTCTGATGATGGGAGTAGTTTCAAACATAATAGGAATAGTGTTCATGTTAAAGATTGCCAAGACCAGAAAAGCAAGGTTCAAAATGAAGCTTTTCAAAAAAATAATGAAGACTGACTTGGACAAGCTTTTCGGGCTAGTTGCAATTATAGGCATAATTTTTGTGGCCTTGTCGTTCGTTATGGCCACGGCCAATAAGCCAGAATCAACCGCAAGTTCAAAAGTAGATTTGGACGCTTTATCCAAAAGCCAAAACCAGATAACTTTCGCGGTCGACCCACTGGGCTTCGGACCATCGGATTATGTCAAATTACAGATATCAATCGATACGCACACTGTAGATTTGGACTTCGATTTGCCAAAGATAAGCATGCTAGTGTATGATGGCAAGGAATACGTGCCTGTAAGCTGGAGCGGACCCGCCGCCGGCCACCACATGAGCGGTGTTCTGGAGTTTCCGCCCCTGGGTAACTTGCAAAAATCTTTGAAACTTGTGGTAAAAAACGCTGCCAATGCCGACTGGGTGTTCGAATGGCAACCATAGATACAAAAGAGGTGATGGTGTGATAGACGAGTTATTCAAAACGTACTTCATAGAACCTGTGATCAACAAGTCTGGATACAACATAGTCAACTCTCTTACATACGCCCTTATCCTGGGGATTTCCCTGTTTTTAATACACAGAATCATGAAGAAACTGAAGATAGACTTGGATGAAAAGCTGTGGAACTCCTTACTGCCTTTCATGTTGCTGGGGGGCGTCTTCAGAGCGTTGGAAGACGTCGGTTTCTGGAATTTCCTAGGGGTTTATCATGTGTTTTTCGTCACACCAATCATATATTTCATTGTCTTCTCGCTGGCTTTCAGCAGCATACTGGTCTCAAAATATGTGAACAAGAAGTTCATCGTCTACTTCGGTCCCTCTCTG